>CACYHG010000036.1 GCA_902774175.1 uncultured Bacteroidota bacterium | reverse complement strand
GGGCTGTCGGATTGGGAACCTCAAAATTATGGAAAAGCCTAAACATAACAACTAATCAAACGAACTTTTTACAAGGCAAAACGGATTTTTATAATTCAACAATTACAGGTATTATTACTAATGGGATGGATAATAAGCAAAAACAATAAAAACAATGATAGCAATAAAAGTATTAAAGATTTTTGGAGGTATAATATGTATAATATGCGCAGTGCTGTTATTTTATTTTTACCATAACTATTATGAAAAACATCAATACGAACCCGGAACTATTCCTGTGATAAGCTATGCTTATGGATTATGTTTTGGATTATTATGTTTTGCTATTCTATTATTAGCTTCTGCTTTTAAATGGTTATAATGTAATGATTTATATTCTCCCCAAATATAAACGTATAATGAACCCCAAAAATTTGGACAGCGGTCATTTGTAACGTTCTCTATCTGCAAACAAAGCTTTTCCATTATTATGGAATGGAATAGAATAGTATAGCATCCTGTTCGATTGAAACCCCATAAGGGATTCCTTGCGCCTGATGATTTGTGTGGCAATTATAAAGTATTAATTCTCAAATAGTAATATTAATTTAAATTTCATTTAAAATGGTAAAGTCAAACTTAAAAACAATTTTCACCCTGGCAGTTATAGCACTGCTGGGTATTGGAACGTTCTCCTGCCAGAAAGAGGAGCCGAAAGAACCGGACAAGCCTGTTCAGGAGCCGGATTTGGGGATAAAGGGCTTTGACGAAAAAGGGGCGAGCTACGCCTATTTCTCCGTCGCGCCGGACAAGATAGTCTTCTTCTCCCGCGGCAACCTGCAATACCAGGCCTCGACCAACACATGGCGTTTCGCGGAGCACCAGTTTGACTTTATCGGTGCGGACAATGAAAACATCTCTTCCGGCAACAAGGGCTGGATCGACCTTTTCGGCTGGGGATCCAGCGGATGGAGCGGCAGCGGAGCGGTCTGTTACCAGCCCTACAGCAGCTCAACGGATAACGAAGATTATTTGGTGGGTTATAAAGGCCAAAACGACCTGAATGGTAGCTTTGGGGATGGGGACTGGGCCTACCACAACGCCATCAGCAATGGCGGGAACAAGGCGCATCTGTGGCGCACCCTGACAAGGGATGAATGGAATTACCTGTTTTATCAGCGCAAGGAAGCCTTGTCAAAATTCGCTCCTGCCACGGTGGGCGGCGTCCATGGAATCGTCATCCTTCCGGACGTGCTGCTTGACACGACCAGCCTGCCTTTCAACAGTGATGAATACGAAAAGGGTGGATGGGAAAAGAATGTCTATACCAAGGCGCAATGGCTGCGGATGGAGAAGACCGGCGCCATTTTCCTGCCGGCTGCGGGCAAACGCTACGGAAAAACTGTGCTAGACTGCGGCACACATGGCAACTACTGGTCTGTCAATAGAAATGGTTATCTTGCAGCCCGATACCTGCAATTTACCACAAACTATCCCGCCCCTCGCGAGACAGACCGCTGTTTCGGATTGTCGGTGCGGCCGGTCATCCCGTAGCATTCATCATTCACGGAACAAAAAACAATTTAGGGGCGCAGTATTCTGCGCCCCTAAATTTTGATTTCCTTCACCGGAATCCCCGTGGATTGTGCTATCTATTCCACCATCCATTCCCCGACGGTCATGGTGTCGCGGGCAATTCAGTTTATAGTTAATAGTTAAGAGTTTATAGTTAAATGATCTGTTACTTTTTTGTACTTTTTACTATTGAAGTCAAAAGCTTTATTAGTTCTTCATTATCTCTTTTTAAAGAGGTAAACTCTGTATCTGTCAGATATTCAGATGTGTGAAGTATTTCCAACCAATAATCTGTTTCACCCGCTTCTTTCAATGCAATATTCATTTTGCTAATAAAATCTTTGCGACTTTGAGCGTATAAGCCTTCCCGAACGTTTGCTCCAACACTTGTTCCACTTCTCAATAATTGGGCAGATAAAATGCTTTCCCTTTTTATCGTTTTCAGATGTCTATAACACTTGACTATCCGTTTTGCAAAAACCAAACTTTTATCTCCAACAACGCTGTCTTTCATCGTCTTCCATACGCAGTTAACACTAATCTATTAACTATTAATTATTAACTATTAATTCTTTCTTCATCTCATTCCATGATTCGCGTACCTCCTTGTTGGGGATGGCCAGCACAAACGAGTCGGTTTCCCGGTCATATTCCTTAATTGTGATGTATCCGCTCTGATATAGCAGCGGCAGTGCGTCGTCCATGTTCTCGGTGGGCTGGTCAAACGCGGCCGCGACTGTCTCAATACGGTCCATTGCGGTGATGTCGGTTTGGAAATGCTGCATCTGTCGGATTAGGAAGGTGGGTGTGCCGCTATCAAACCAGTAGTTGGAAATATCTTTATGGTTAAAGCACTTCAACAGGCTGAAAGGGTTATATATCTCCGGAGAGGATTTGGCAAAGCGGTAGCCGTCGTACATCTGTTTCAGCTTCTCATGCATCTCGTCCGGCGTGCATCCCTGTTTTTGCGCAAGCATTGCGATGTCCGGCGCCATGTCTGTGGCCAGTTCCTGCTCCGTGATGCCGCAGATGGCTGCGTATCTGTCGTCCATGGAGATGTTGGTCAGGTTGTTGATGGTGGAGAAGATGGAAAGCTGCGAGAACTTTGTGATTCCGGTGATAAAGCAGAAGCGGATCATCGCCTCGCACATCTTGAGCCTTTGGTAGAATTCCTGCATCACCTCACGAACAGCCTCCAGCCGTTCCGTATCATGCAGCACATCAAGCAAAGGGGCGTCATACTCGTCAATGATGACCACTGCCTGCGCACCTGTCTGTTGGCTGCTGCGCTTGATAAGTCCCGCCAACCGCATGCCTGGTGAGGTCTCCGCCGGGTTTGAGCCGTAAACAGTTTCCAAATCATCCAGTTGCCGATTCAGCTCGTCCTTGACCTGTTCCACCGGAAGATGCCTTGCCCCGCTCAAATCGAAATGTAGCACCGGATATTGTTTCCATTCCTTTTCCAGTTCCATGATTTTCAGACCATCGAACAGCTCCTTATCACCTTTGAAATAGGAGTCCAGGGTGGTTGTGAGCAGCGATTTGCCGAACCTGCGCGGGCGGCTGAGGAAAACATACTTGTTTTTTGTCATCTGCCATACAACTTGTTTTTTGTCATCTGCCATACAAGGTCGGTCTTGTCAATATAGATGTAATTGCCTTTCCGTATCTCCGAAAAGGTCTGGATTCCAACGGGATATTTCCTTTCTGTCGTCTGCTCCATGGGCGTGTGTTTTTAATTTTGCAAAATTACTTGAAATACCTATACGTATTCCCGCACGTGGCGGAAAAAATGCTACGGCGCATCATTCCCACTTCGGCTGCATCCCCAATTCATACATGGCGAAGCCCCATGTGGCGGTCTGGCTTTCCAGCACTTTGGAGAGCGGCTTGCCCGCACCGTGCCCGGCCTTGGTCTCAATCATTATCAGCTTGGGCGCATTGCCGGTGTTGGAGGCCTGCAGGGTGGCCGCGTATTTGAAGGAATGCGCCGGCACCACGCGGTCGTCATGGTCAGCGGTGGTGATGAGGATGGGCGGATAGGGGGTGCCGTCGTTTCTGATGTTGTGAAGCGGCGAATAGGCATAAAGGTATTTGAACATCTCCTCCGAATCCGCGCTGGTGCCGTAGTCCGGAGCCCAGTTCCAGCCGATGGTGAAGAGGTGGTAGCGCAGCATGTCCATCACGCCCACGGCAGGCAACGCCGCACCGAACAGGTCGGGACGCTGGTTGACCACCGCACCGACTAACAGTCCGCCGTTGGAGCCTCCTGCAATACAGATTTTTCCCGCCTTGGTGTATTTTTCCTTAATAAGGTGTTCCGCCGCCGCGATGCAGTCGTCAAACACGTTTTGCTTCTGCATTTTGGTGCCTGCCAGATGCCATGCCTCCCCATATTCGGAGCCGCCGCGCAGGTTCACGCTCGCATAGATGCCTCCCGCCTCGAGGAATGGAATCCGGTAGGGGGAGAAGCCCGGCGTGAGAGAGATGTTGAAGCCGCCGTAGCCATACAGATATACAGGATTCTTGCCGTTGCGCTGCAATCCTTTCTTATAGGTGATGAACATCGGCACTTTGGTGCCGTCCTTGCTTGTGACAAACAGCTGCTCGCAGATGTAGTCCTCCGGATTGAAGGCGACCTGCGGGGTGCGGAACTTCACCGATTCGCCAGTCTCCACATCCAGCCGGTAGATTACGGCGGGGAAGGTGAAGGAGGTGAAGGTGTAGAAGCAGCCGCGCTCCTTCTTTTCACCGCTGAAGCTTACCGAGCCGAAGGTGGGCAGCTGGATCTCCCGCTCCTTTTTACCCTCCATGGAATAGATGTAGGCGTGGTCGGAGGCATCCTGACCGTATGTCAGAATCCACTTTCCGCCAATGACTTGCGCGTTTGACATCGGGTTTTTGCTCTCCGGCACCACTTCGTCCCATCGCTTCGGTTGTGAGATGCCGAACCTGACCAGACGGTAGTTTGGCGCATCCTCATTGGTCATCATATAGATGTCTTCGTCAAGGCAGGCCACAATTGCATGCCGGTAGCGGAAATCGGAGGCCACCTCCACAAAGGTGCCGTTCTGTTGATTCAGATTCTTCACAAACACGCGGTTGCCGTTGTCCGCCCCGTCCTCGTCAATGATGAGCCAATGCTCCTCCTTGTCGGTTGATGCGGTATAGAACCGTTGCGGATAGCGTTTGTCCTGATAGGCTATGCGGTCCTGGGACTGCGGTGTCCCAACCTGGTGATAATACACCGTGTGCCCTTCGTTGATGCCGCTCAGTTCGCTGCCCTCCTTGGGCTGCGGATAGCCGCTGTAGTAGAATCCGTCACCGTGCCATGCTGCTCCGGTGAATTTGGCCCAGATGATGTGGTCGCCGGTCAGCTGGCGGCTCTGCACATCCATCACATAGATTTCGCTCCAGTCGCTGCCGCTGCGCGAAATGGTGTAGGCCATCTTTGTTCCGTTCCTGTTGAAATATACGCCGGTCAGGGCGACAGTTCCGTCGTCTGAAAGTTTGTTGGGGTCCAGGAAGACTTCGGCCTTCTGCATCCGCTGGAGCGCGTCGGGTGCCTCCATTTCGGCGGAGTCCATCACATACAGCACAGACTGGTTCTGCAGCCCGTCGTTGCGGAAAAAGTAGTATTTCCCGCCTTTTTTGAAGGGCATTCCCATCTTTTCATAGTCGGCCAGTGCGGTAAGCCGCCGGTTCAGACTCTTCAGGAAGGGTATTTTTTGCAGGTAGGCGTCGGTCACCCCGTTCTCCGCCTCCACCCATGCCGCCACCTGTGCGGTGGTGTCGTTCTCCATCCAGCGGTATGGGTCGGCCACCTCATGCCCGAAATAGTTGTCCGTAACATCCTGGCGTTCCGCCTCGGGATATGTGATTTTCCCCTTGTTGCCGCAGGCGGTGCAAAGCAGACAGATTCCCATGATCATCAATTTGTTTGTCTTCATACGTTATGTGTTTTATACCGGTATCTTCTTGAATTTGTCCATAATCTGGTAGGCCACCTCCAATGCCTTGTAGCCGTCATATACCGAGACCTCGCACGGGTGGTTGTGCAGGATGCTGTCGGCGAACATCGAAAGCTCCGTCTCAATGGCATTTACGTGGATGCTGTTAGGCTTTTCGATGAAAATCCGCTTCTTGCCGCGGTTGTTGCCCAAGTCAAGAATCAGCGGCATCAGGTCGTTGTCGTCCTCGGGAACGTAGTCGCGCATCCGGAGTATGTTCGCCTCCTTGGTCTGATAATCGACTGTGATGTAGGCGTTTTTCTGGAAAAAGCGTGCACGGCGCATTTTTTTTATGGACATTCGGCTTGCGGTGAGGTTGGCGGTGCAGCCGTTCTCGAACTCAATCCGCGCGTTGGCGATGTCGGGTGTGTCGGTGATGACGGCCACTCCGCTGGCACTGATGTGGCTGATTGGTGAATTGACGGTGTGCAGCAATATGTCGATGTCATGGATCATCAGGTCCAGCACCACCGAAACGTCCGTGCCCCTCGGGTTGAACTCGGCCAGCCGGTGGCATTCGATGAACAGCGGGTTGTCGATGTACTCTTTCGCTTCCAGAAAGGCATCGTTGAAGCGTTCCACATGGCCTATCTGCACCTTCAGCCGGTTCGCCTCCGAATAGCGCAGTATCTCCTCCGCCTCCGGCAGTGTGGCGGTGATGGGCTTTTCGATGAAGACATGTTTGCCAGCCTTCAGCGCCGCCATTGCTGAGGCATGGTGGTTCAAGGTCGGGGTGACAATGTCGATTGCGTCGCATTGCTCCATCAGTTGCCCGCTGTTTTCAAAAAACGGGATGCCGAAGGTTTCCGACACCTCCCTTGCGTTTTCCGGATCGGAATCGTAGAATCCCACCAGTTCAATGTTCCTGATGTTTTTCCAGCATTTGATGTGGATTTTTCCAAGATGGCCTGCGCCCAAAACACCGACTTTTAACATAGTTGTTGCTTTTAGATTAAAATGACATAACGCAGGGTGTGTATTTTTATTGCACGGGGCGGCACACCGTATCCGAAAAATTGTTACTTTTGCCTTTTTAAACGACATGACGGACACACCGAAAGACAGGGGGGCGCGGATGCGCCTGGTGGAGGGGCTCAGGCAGCAGGGCATCACCGATGAGGCGGTGCTGGAGGCGTTTGCAAAGGTGCCGAGGCATTTTTTTGTGCCTGCGTTCCTCTGTAACCGCGCCTATGACATGCAGGCCCTGCCCATCGCCTGCGGGCAGACAATCTCCCAGCCCTATACGGTGGCCTTCCAGAGCCAGCTGCTGTCGGTGCGGCCGAAAATGAAGGTGCTTGAGATCGGTACCGGATCGGGATTCCAGGCGGCAATCCTGCAGGCCATGGGAGCCTATGTGTATACAGTTGAAAGACACATGGACCTGTACCGCGAGGCGGAGGAGCGTTTCAAGCAGCTCCGCATCCGTGTGGCGCTAAAGCATGGCGACGGTTATGCAGGCTGGCCGGAATTTGCCCCGTACGACCGCATCCTGGTGACATGTGCCGCCCCCGAACTGCCGCAGCAGCTGTTGCGGCAGCTTAAAACAGACGGTGTGATGGTGGTCCCCGTAGGGGAGGTGGAGCAGCGGATGACGCGCGTTGTCCGTACCGCCGCCGGCTTCGAATCCACGCTCCACGGCAGTTACACCTTTGTCCCCATGCTGGGGGAGAAGGCCTTTCCGGATAATAAAAAGCCGGCTGTTGAAAAATAATCCGGCAAGCCGGATTCCGTACTTGGATTTTATTTACTTTTGCACGCCTTTTCCGCAAGTGCGGAGGCATGAGTATGTAATTGACAACAAGCCGCAAGGCTTCAAATTTTGATGTATGAACTATAAGGAAATTCTTACAATTTCAGGAAAGAGCGGACTGTTCAAGCTTGTGTCCCAATCAAAGAACACCGCCATTGTCGAATCGCTCACCGACCACACCCGTCATCCGCTTTTCGCCTCCAGCAAGGCCAGCTCGCTTGAGGAGATATATCTTTTCACCAGCGATGGGAGCCTCCCGTTGAAGGATGTGCTTGTGAAAATCCATGCCCACACCGGAGGCGGAAAGGCCATCGACCCCAAGTCGCCCGAGGCCGAGGTGCGGAAATATATGGAGGCGGTGCTGCCCGAATACGACAGGGAGCGTGTGCACTATTCCGACATGAAACGCCTGTTCGCATGGTACAACATTCTGCTTGAAAACAATCTGCTGGTCACCGAAACCGCCGCTGAGGAGACGGACCCGGAGGTGAAAACGGAAGGGTAATCTCCTAAAAAGGTGATTTTTTTTGTTGTTTTTCCGATTTATATTGAATAATTGTATAGTTTTGCAAATTCAATTCTAAAACAGAAGCCATGCACATTGCAATCGCAGGAAACATAGGATCCGGGAAAACTTCGCTCACCCAGCTGCTGGCCAAGCACTACAATTGGCTGCCGCAGTTCGAGGATGTGGATGACAATCCGTATCTGACCAGTTTTTATGAGGATATGCAGCGTTGGTCGTTCAACCTGCAGGTTTTTTTCCTGAATACGCGGTTCCGTCACATCATCGATATCCGCAAACAGAAAAAATCGGTGGTGCAGGACAGGACCATCTATGAGGATGCCTACATTTTCGCACCAAACCTGCATGAGATGGGGCTGATGTCCTCGCGGGACTACAACAACTACCTCTCCCTTTTCGAGTTGATCGATTCCTTTATCCAGGCGCCGGACCTGCTTATCTATCTCAAGGCAGACATCTCCACGTTAGTGGCGCATATACAGCAGCGGGGCCGTCCCTACGAGGACCTGATCCGGCTGGACTATCTGAAAAACCTGAACGAAAGGTATGACCGTTGGGCTGAGAGCTACAATAAGGGAAAGCTGCTCGTGGTGGATGTCAATCAGGTGAAGTTCACCGAAAGCAAGGCGGATCTCGGGTTCATAATCGACCAGGTTGACGCGGAGCTGTTCGGCCTGTTCACCGAGGAGCCCAAGCCGGCTCCCGGCAAAAAAAACCGTTCGTCCAAAACCAGATAGGATGCGCCATATCGGAATAATACCGGCCCGTTACGCCTCTTCGCGGTTCCCAGGGAAACCGTTGTGCCGCATAGGGGGTAAGACCATGATAGAGCGGGTCTATACCCAAGTAAGCAAGGTGGATGGGCTGGAACGGGTGGTTGTGGCGACAGACCATCCGGAAATAGAGGCCTGTGTGAAGTCTTTCGGCGGTGAGGTCCGTATGACCTCCCCAAGCCACCGTTCCGGGACCGACCGTTGTGCCGAAGTGTTCCGCTCCATGATGCCGGATTTCGCTCCGGAAGAGAGCGTTGTCGTGAACATTCAGGGGGATGAGCCCTTCATCCAGCCGGGGCAGATCCAGGAGCTGGTCAACTGCATGTCAGGTGGTGAGGTCCAGATTGCCACGCTGCTCCAGAGGTTGGACAATCAGGAGTCTTTGAACAATCCGAACGTTGTGAAATGCGTCAGGGATGTGAACGGTCGGGCGTTGTATTTCAGCCGCCATGCAATCCCCTATTTGCGTTCCAACCCTTTTGAAAGCCATCTCTTTTACAAACATATCGGCCTGTATGCCTATCGTGCGGACGTGCTGCTTCAATTGGTCGGGCTGCCGGTTTCATCTTTGGAGGCGGCGGAGAGCCTTGAGCAGCTGCGCTGGCTTGAAAACGGCTACAGCATTGCCACCCGTGTGACGGAATATCCGGCCACCATCTCCATCGACACGCCTGCCGATCTGGAAAAGGCTGTCAAGTATGAACAATCAATCTCCAACCAGTTATGATTATCACATATTTAAAAAAGTATATTCTTGAAAACCGGCAGGTGAAAATATGCCGCCTGGGCAGGTTTGAGCTGGAATACAGGGAAGCGGAGGTGCATCCGATCCTTAAGGAATTCACACCTCCCGGCCATTATCTCTCATTCACGCCTGACGATAAGGAGGAGGGTGCTGAATTCACACAGTATGTGGCCTCCGAATCCCACGTCGATATGGCGGAAGCCGCGGAGCAGGTGGCCGGATGGGTCGAATCTGTAAAAACCGCATTGGAAACGGAGAGGCAGTATAGTCTTGGCAGCATGGGGAAATTCGTGATGGGCAATATCCGGATGGAATTTGTCCCCGCACTGGATCCGGAGCTTTCTCCGGATTCGTTCGGTTTCAATTCGTTCAGTCTGCGTGGGGATGAAAAGTCTGAACCGAAAAAACGAGATCCGGAGCCTGTGAAAGCGGAGCCTGAGCCTGAGCAGGAAAAACCGGAGGTTAAGCCTGAACCGGAAGAGAAACAGAAACCGGCGGTTGCCGACACTATGGACACTGCCGACACTACGGACACTGCTGACATTACGGATACTGCTGACACTGCTGACACTGCGGATGCTGCCGACACGTTTATCCCGGCAGCGGACAGCACACCTTCGGCCCCGAAGCGTCATGTGGGCCGGACAATATTCTACATATTGCTTATCCTCTTGTTGTTATGTATTATCGCAATGGGGGTGTACGCCCTGTTGCGGCCTGTGGAGTTTGTGGAGAAGAAGGACTATTGCGTTTCAAAGGTCGCATCATTGTTCCATAGCTCCTCTGATACGGTGAAGATAGCGCCGGAATCTCTGGAAAATGGCCTCTCCGGATTGGATGTGGACGAAACGGAGCCGGTTCCTGAAGACACCGCTATGGTCACGGCACCGGCGGAACCTGAAGAGACTGCAAACTGCTACATCATCATTGGTGGTTTCGGCAACTCGGCCAATGCGGACAATCTTGTGCGTCAGTTGAAGGGCAAGTATCCCAATATCAGTAATCTTGGGCTGAACGAACGGGGGACGCTCACGATGGTCGGTGTCGGGCCTTACAGCCGTTCCGAAGCGGAGGCAAAGGTCACGGAACTCTCCGCACAGTACAAGGACTGCTGGATTTTGGAAAAATAAGTTTGACAATAAATCATATTGATGTATGAAAAAGTTAGTGTTTATCGGTTTGTTCGCACTTGTTTTGGCAGGTGTTTTCTCTGCATGCAACACCTATCAGCGCTGCCCGGCCTATACGGACAATGCCGCTGTGGAGACGGTTGGTGACAGGATTTGATTGTGTTCTTAACCGGCATTGCGCGATGCTCCGTTGACGCAAGGGCTTGCGTCGGAAGGGAAAATGGCGGTATGATGCTTCGGATTATCCGCAGATTCGCTGCGGTCGCTGCATGTTTGTGCTGCGGCTGCCTCTTTGCACAGCGGACGGCTCCCATCCGTTGTACTGCTGATTTGCTCCAGTTTGACAACGACCTTTTCCCCGGAGCCCAGATGTTCACGGGCAATGTGGAATTCAGTCATGAAGGCAGCGTCGGCTATGCGGACACGGTGTTCTATTATGAGAAGGCCAACCGTCTGGAGGCTTTCGGCAAGGAGGTGATTATCCACATAAACGATTCGGTGCACCTCTACGGGCATTCCTTGCGCTATGACGGCACAACCCGCACCGCGGTGCTGGACGGCAATGTGATGCTGTTCGACAACCACAGCGTCCTTTACACCGATCTGCTCACCTTTTACCGGGCGGAACAGTACGCCTTTTATGATTGCGGCGGACGGATCGAGAATGACAGCGCCGTGCTGACCAGCCAGTGCGGCTATTATTACACCGCCACCTCGGACGCCTATTTCCGGAGGGAGGTGCATGTGCAGCATCCGGAGTTCACGTTGGATGCGGATACGCTCCGTTACAACACCCGCGAGGAGAAGGTCTATTTTTCAGGCCCCACCAACATGCAGTCCGACAGTAACGCCATCTATTGCGAGGAGGGGTGGTACGCCACCAGGACGGAGGAGGCGGCCTTCTACGGTCCCACGAGGGTTTATACCCGGCATTACCTCCTGACAGCCGACACCCTTTTCTACGACCATTTGAACGATGCGGCGAAGGCCTGGTCGGGGGTCTTTTTACAGGATACAGGAAAAAAACATTATGTGACAAGCGACTACATGGAATATGACGGAAAAAAGGGCTACGCTTTTGCCACGGTGCGGGCGTTGGCTGTCTATGTTCAGCGTGATGACAGTCTTTTCCTGCATGCCGACACCCTATGGGTGAACCTTGATTCCAACCGGCGGTTGCGCTCCGCAATCTGTCACGACCATGTCCGCTTCTTCCACCGGCAATATCAGGGCCGCTGCGGTTCCCTGTACTATTCCGCCACCGATTCCTTGGCGGAGATGCGGGATGCGCCGCTTGTGTGGAACGATTCCAGCCAGTTCCAGGCGGACACCTTCAGGCTTTTCCTGCAGGACGGGGATATGCGGGAACTGCATCTGCTCCATCATGCCTTCGTCTGCCAGAATGTGTGGGAGGAGAGCAGCTTCAACCAGCTGAAGGGAGCCGCGATGTATGTCACTTTCAAGGAAAACAATCCGGATTACATGTGGATATATCCGCATGCAGTCTGTCTTTACTATATTGAGGACAAGGATTCCGCGCTGATTGGAGTCCAGCGCGCCTCTGCAGAGCGCATGAAGGTGCTGTTCAGCGAGGGGAGCTTTTCAGAAATAATCTTCTACCGGAAGATAGAGGGCACATTCGGACCGGAGGGGCAGGGGGAGTCCCGGTTTCTCCCCGGTTTCCAGTGGTTGGACTCATACCGGCCGAAAGAGAGGTCTGAGGTTTTCAACCATGACAGCTATGTGCCGCCTGTGTTGAAGGAGGATGCGGAGGAGGATGAGGATGAGTGACCGTCCGCTGCTTTCCATTGAAAATCTCAGTGTGCGTTTCCCGACCGGAGCAAAGGGGGAGCCTTTGTGTGCCGTGCATGACTTGTCATTCACTGTTGGTGCCGGGGAGATTGTGGGCATTGTCGGTGAATCCGGTTCCGGAAAGTCTGTCACCGCATTGAGCATAATGCGTCTGTTGGACAAGGCATCCTTTAGCGGTAAGATTTTCTGGACGGAAAACGCGACAGAGTGCGATTTGCTGCAGTGTACAAACCGTGACATGCGGCGGTTCCGTGGCGGCCGTATGGGAATGGTGTTCCAGGAGCCCATGTCCTCGCTGAACCCCTCCATGCGCTGCGGACGGCAGGTGGCCGAGGTTTTGCGGCTGCATCTGCATTGTTCGAAAGAGGAGGCACGGCAGGAGGTGTTGAGGCTTTTCGGGGAGGTGCTGCTGCCCGATCCTGAAAAGGCGTACCGCTCCTATCCCCATGAACTTTCCGGCGGCCAGAAGCAGCGGGTGATGATTGCCATGGCCATAGCCTGCAAACCGCAGCTGCTGATTGCCGACGAGCCGACCACCGCTCTGGATGTGACAGTGCAGAAGGCAATTCTTGAACTTCTTTGCAGTCTGCGTCAGCAGCATGGCATCAGCATACTTTTCATTTCCCATGATTTGGGGGTGGTGGCGAACATTGCCGACCGTGCCGTGGTGATGTACCGTGGCGAAAAGGTGGAGGAGGGCGATGTGCGCACTCTGTTCCTGCATCCGCAGCATCCTTATACCAAGGGGCTGCTTTCATGTCGTGTGCCGTTGGACAAACGCTATTACCGGCTGCCCACTGTTCAGGATTTTCTCTCCGCGCCGCCCGATTCCGACCCGTTGGCAAATCTGCGGATTATTCCGGAGGAGGCATGGCGGGAGGAGGCGGAAAAACTGGTTCAGTCCCCTCCATTGGTGGAGGTGAGGCATCTGGAGAAATCCTATCCGCTGCCGCGGAAATTGGGGCAGCCCAGACGTCGTTTCCAGGCGGTGGCGGATGTCAGCTTCACCCTGCATGAGGGTGAGACGCTGGGTCTCGTCGGGGAATCCGGTTGCGGAAAAACCACTTTGGGGCGTAGCATGTTGCGTCTGATTGAACCGACCGGCGGCGAAGTGCTGTACCGCGGTCGGGATATCTGTCGGCTCTCCGCCGGTGAGATGCGGAGGTTGCGCAGCGAGATGCAGATCATATTCCAGGACCCATACGCCTCACTTAATCCCCGTTACACTGTCGGTATGGCGCTGGTTGAGCCGATGCGCCTGCACCATTGCGGTGAAAACGACAGGGAGCGGCGCGAGATGGCGATGGAACTGCTGGAGCAGGTGCAGCTGAAGGCTTCCGACATGCAGCGGTACCCGCATGAGTTTTCCGGAGGCCAGCGGCAGCGTATCTGCATCGCGCGTGCCCTTGCCCTGCATCCGCGCCTGATCATTTGTGACGAGTCGGTCTCCGCCCTGGATGTCTCCATCCAGGCGCAGGTGCTGAACCTGCTGAACGAGCTGAAGGAGAAATATGGGCTCACCTATCTTTTCATTTCCCATGACCTTTCGGTGGTGAAATACATGTCGCACAGGGTTATGGTGATGCGCGAAGGGCGCATCGAGGAGCTGCAGCAGGCCGACGGGGTCTATCGTCATCCGCAGACAGCCTACACCCGCCGCCTTTTGGATGCGGTTCCGAAAATACAATTTGCATAGGTATGGGCGATTCGAATATGGTTTTATGGGTATTGGCGCTGCTGCCGGTTTTGGTGCTGGCGGTATTTGTCTATGTGATGGACAGGTATGAAAAGGAGCCGTTATGGATGCTGCTGAAAGCCTTCTTTTGCGGCATTTTTGCAGTGGTGGCTGTCGTTCCGTTGGAGCAGCTGCTTTCCGCCTTCGCACCCGGCGGCGTGGTGCTGCACGGGCTCTATGACGGTTTTGTGGTGGCCGGGTTCAGTGAGGAACTTTGCAAATTGTTGGTGTTCATGTTATTTATCTGGCGAAGCCGCCATTTCAACGAGTATTTCGACGGCATTGTATATGCGGTTTATGTCGGGCTTGGCTTCGCTTGTCTGGAGAATGTCGGCTATGTGTTCCAGTCCGGAATGTTCCAGGAGAGTCTTGTTACAGGGGTGACCCGCGCATTGTTTTCCGTGCCGGCGCATTTTCTGTTTGCGGTGGCGATGGGGTATTACCTCTCCAAGGCGAAGTTTGATGCCGCAAACAGGGCTTCAAGTCTCTTGAAGGCTCTCTTCTATCCGTTGTTGCTGCATGGCACTTTCGATGCGTTGCTGATGGTTTCGGACAGTCTGCAGGGGACATGGCTTTATCCTGTGGCGGTTGTGCTGTTTGTCCTCTTTATACGGTTTGACATCCGCATGTGGAAAAAAGGGGTTTACAAAATCAGGCTGATGCAGGAACGTTCACACATGCAGGAGACGGACAGAATTAACGGATGGTGAAATGTAGAGACGCACGGCCGTGCGTCTCTACATCCGGATTATTGCGTTTTTTTCTGGTAGAAGACAAAATCGTCGTCGATGTAGTCCACCGTGATGGTTACGTCGGGCGTGACCTCGTCCGCCAGAATCATTTTTGAAAGACGGTTCAGGATATTCTTCTGGATGACCCGTTTCAGCGGACGCGCCCCGTACTGAGGGTCGTACCCAAGGCTGGTGAGCGCATCCAGTGCGTAGTCGGTCAGGGAGATGTGGAGGTTGTTCTGTTCCAACAGCGCATCCACCTGACGCAGCTGCAGCCGTACAATGTTCCGGATTTCTGATTTGTTCAAAGGTTTGAACATCAGTATCTCGTCAATACGGTTCAGGAATTCGGGACGGATGGTCTTGCGCAGCAGCGACATCACCTCCGCCTTGGCGGCCTCAGTCACTGTCTCGTCGATGGTCTCCGCCTTGTCGAAATGCTCCTGGATAATGGAGGAGCCAAGGTTGGATGTCATGATGATGATGGTGTTCTTGAAATCGGCCACACGGCCCTTGTTGTCGGTGAGCCGTCCGTCGTCCAGCACCTGAAGCAGTATGTTGAACACATCCGGATGCGCCTTCTCGATTTCGTCGAACAGCACCACGGAATAGGGTTTGCGCCGTACCTTTTCCGTCAGCTGTCCGCCCTCGTCGTAGCCAACATATCCCGGAGGCGCACCCACCAGACGTGAGACGGAGTGACGTTCCTGATACTCGGACATGTCAATCCGCACAATGGCATCCTCCGTGTTGAAGAGGTATTCGGCCAGGGCTTTTGCAAGTTCGGTCTTGCCCACGCCGGTGGTGCCCATGAACATGAACGACCCGATGGGCCGTTTGCTGTCCTGCAGTCCGGCACGGCTCCGCCTGATTGCATCGGCAATGGCGGCGATGGCCTCATCCTGACCTATCACCCTTTTATGCAGCTCACCCTCCAGGTTCAGCAGCTTCTCCTTCTCGCTCTGCATCATTCGCTGTACGGGGATGCCTGTCCAGCGGGCCACCACGGCGGCGATGTCGTCCGCACCCACCTCCTGGTCGATCATTGGCGATTCGCCTTGAAGTACCTGAAGGTTTTCAGTGGACTCTTTCACCTTGTTTTCCAGCTCTTTGATTTTCCCGTAGCGCAGTTCCGCCACCTTGCCGTAGTTGCCGTTACGCTCCTCCTGGGTGGCCTGGAACTTGGCCTCCTCTATTTCGTTCTTGAACTCCTGGATCTGGTTGACCAGCTGCTTTTCCTGCTCCCAGCGGGCACGCATTCCGTTGCGCTTTTCGTTCAGTGTGGAAATCTGTTCCGAAAGTCGGGCGATTTTCTCCGTGTCGTTCTCCCGTTTGATGGCTTCGCGCTCAATCTCCAGCTGGCGGATTTTCCGCTCCACATCGTCCAGAGGCTGTGGCACCGAATTTATTTCCAGCCGCAGTTTGGAGGCGGCCTCGTCAATCAGGTCGATGGCCTTGTCGGGCAGGAACCGCTCCGTTATGTAGCGTTGTGACAGATCCACAGCGGCCACAAGCGCCTCGTCCAGAATCCGCACCTGATGGTGCTTTTCGTAGCGCTCCTTCAGCCCCCGCAGGATCGAGACGGTCGAAAGCCGGTCAGGCTCGTCCACATAAACAACCTGGAAACGCCGTTCCAGAGCCTTGTCCTTCTCGAAATATTTCTGGTACTCCGAGGTGGTGGTGGCACCTATTGCACGCAGTTCGCCACGCGCCAGGGCAGGCTTCAGGATGTTTGCGGCGTCCATGGCACCTTCGCCTCCGCCCGCACCGACCAACGTATGGATTTCATCAATGAAAAGGATGATCTCCCCGTCTCCGGCGGTCACCTCCTTTATGACGCTCTTCAGACGCTCCTCAAACTCACCTTTGTATTTGGCGCCTGCCACCAGCGCACCCATGTCCAAAGAATAAATCTGCTTGGATTTCAGGTTTTCAGGAACATCACCCTCCACTATACGGTGTGCCAGCCCTTCGGCGATGGCGGTTTTGCCTACGCCGGGCTCGCCAATCAGAATCGGGTTGTTTTTGGTTCTTCTGCAAAGAATCTGCAGCACACGGCGGATCTCCTCATCCCTGCCGATGACAGGGTCAAGTTTCCCCTTGCGGGCCAGATCGTTAAGGTTCTTCGCGTAACGGTTCAGTGCCTGGTAGCTGTTCTCCGCATTCGGTGAGTCCACATGGCTCCCTTTGCGCAGCTCCTGTATGGCCTGTTTCAATCCTTTTTCTGTCAGACCACTATCTTTTAATAAATTAGATGTATCGTCCCCGGCCAGCAGCATTCCATAGAGAAGGTGCTCCACGGAAACATATTCGTCCTTCCATTCCGGCAATATTCCTATTGCCTTCTGGATTGTTTTCTGCGCCCCGTTCGAGAGATAGATGCTGCTGGTGTCACCGCTCACTTTCGGGTAGCTCTCCACCATCTTGTCCGTCACCTGCCGCACCTGGTTCACATTGACGCCGTTCTTTTTCAGCAGAAATGAGAGCACATCCTTGTCCTCCTCCAGCATCGCCTTCAGAAGATGCGCGTTTTCGATCTGCTGCTGCTGGTGCGCCAGCGTGATGTTTTGGGCCCTTTGCAGGACCTCCTGTGTCTTTACGGTAAACTGTTCTATATTCATGTTATTTTCTCCTTTCTGTTTTTGTGTCCGCCCATTATGCGCAATTCCTGTTCCAAACGGAGTTGCCGGCCGATGGGCTGTCATTTTTGCATGTTTTGCCTGATAATTAAGCCAAAATGGCATATTTTCGGAAAATCCGCTGCCGTTTTAGCCGGAACGGTTACACCTGATGCCGGATGTTAAAGAATTTTTTCCGATGTACGGGCGGGCATATCTTCTTTTTTTTTAAATTTGCAAATTTGTTATTGATAAAAAATACCGTGTATGAGGAAATTTAACTGTTTGTTGATAAGCTTTTTGATTGGATTTGTGGGGATTGCCTCCGCACAGGGCGAATGGTCGGCGCTTGAGAAAAGCTGCCTTATCCAGCCTGCACCAACCTCTTCTGCCGTATATGGGCTGCCGCACTTTTCCCCGGTGAACGTTAATCAGGCGGTTCCGCTGCCGCAGGCGGCAGCTGCTGACGCGAGTCCGATGCGTGTGAAGGATTTGTTGGAGGAGACCACCTCCAAAGGCATATTGAAGCCCGGACAATCCCTCGTCTTTGAATTGGATAACGGCAGCGTTAAGGTTGATTCCTTAGTGTGGGAGCAGTTGCCGGCAGAAGTGGAGGCCGCCATTGCACGGACACCGTCGTGGCTGCATTACGACCTGCTCTTCAAGTTCCGCCAGATCACAAACGCCACCCATCGCAACAATATGGTTGCGCTGCTGAACGGAACGCCCAAGCAGTATCTGGATGAGGTTGCTTTCCAGCTCACCTACCTGCCGTATGAGGTGCTGAAGGATTCCCGTTTCGTCAACACATGGGATTGGCTCCGCAAGAATGTGGAACTGATCTACACACACGCCGATTCCCTGAAATATGTGCGTCTGGTTGAGCATGGCGACACGGCAAAGGGTGATTGGTACACCACCACAGAGTATAAAATCAGGCAGAACGGGGACTATATCTGGCGTGAGGTGGACAGATACTACTATTATATGTTCATAGTGATGCCGAAAATAGAGCAGGAGGGGGTTTATGTGAAGGACAACACCGCCTCCACCGGTCAGCGCACCTGGGGATACGGCTGGCGCGAGTACCTCTGGTCCGATCCCGATTCGGCCCGCAGCTACCGTCCGGTGAACATTTCCGGCTACAAGCAGGTGGATGCCAATGGCAAGTACGACACTTTGCGTGTGGATTCCATACCACGTTTGGGCGAAATCATGCAGATGCCGGAATATCTGTGGGACGAGCAGACTGGCATCTGGTTTTTCCTGCGTAATTTCAAAAGCACTGACCATGCACTGAATGTGCTGGGCAACTGGTGTTCACGCTGCATCCCGATGGATGTGACCTCTTCGGACGACTACCGTCCTTCACAGCCCAACCACATAGCCTGGAAGCACATCGGCAACTGTCATGAGGATGCCCTGTTAGTGGCCGCAACAGCCCGTACCGCCCTTATTCCGCTGATGCACATCGGCGATTTCTGTGATGACCATGTGTGGGGGATGATGCACGACGGTGGTGACAGCATCTGGCACCATTTCGAGTTTTTCCGCGGCGGCTGTTCCCCGAGCCGTCCCTACTATTGGGGCATGACCAACATGCAGCCCACCGGCAACTACGGCTGGGCCAGCTCCTTAGTGCAGGGATATGTGCCGGACGGCACCCTTTTCAATGTCTCGGACTATTATAGCAAGCAGACACCTGCCTGTGATTTTGAGATGACCATCACCGATGCGGACGGCAAGGCTGTGGACGGTGCAAGAATCAATCTATATTCCACCAACTACCAGTACAGCAGCACTTCACCCTATATCATGTCCGCCGGATATCTGTGGACGGATGCCAATGGAAAGGTTTACGCAAAGGTCGGCAGCGGAAACAAATATTACATGAAGATAACCCATCCCAAGTACGGGAGTTTTCCGGAGGAGTCCGGAAAGGTCTATGTCCTGATCAAGGACAACACTGCTGCAGGCAAAAGCTATAAGATCAAATACCAGTTTACGGGGAAGGCGCAGCGCGACAATGTTGTTTCGCAGCAGGAGCGTTTCGATTCCGACAAGGGTCTGCGTCTGAACCTGGATGTGCGGAATGTCACCTATGGTGAGAACCCGGTTGACGGCCAGCGTTCCACCTTCTACCAGCGTACCGGCAGCCATGCTAGCGTGAACGTCTACGTGATGACGGCGGAGCAGTTGGCAACGAAGGACAGCGCATTGTACCGGTTTGACGGCTTGTCGAAGGGCACTTTTGACTTTCCGATGCCAAAGGATGGCAAAGCCTATCTGGTGGTGACCAACGACCGCAACCTTACCAACAGTGTGGAACTCTCCTACAGCGCATCTTCGGTGGGCAGCGGAAGTTTCGACATTGTGCCGGTGCCGCAGTATGCCGCTGAAAAAACGGTCAGGCTATATCCCAATCCTGCCACGGAGCGTCTGCATGTTGAGGCAGAGGGCTTCCGTCAGGCACGTATCTTCTCCATGGACGGACGCTGCTTGAAGGTTGTGCGGACCAATGACATTTCTCTGGAAGGGCTCGCCGCAGGCCTCTATCTGCTCCAGGTGGAGCACCGCGATGGTGCCGTTGTGGTCAAAAAATTTGTTAAAGAATAAAAATAGCGATATATGAACGATTTGGAAAAGAAATCCTATGCCATGGGTGTGGCCATAGGCAGCAACTATGTGGGAACCGAATGGGATGCCGCCGCCTTTGCCGACGGTTTCATGAACATCACCTCCCGCCAGCCCCTTAAACTTGACATGGAGGAGATCCAGCGGCAGTTGGAGCTGTTCCAGCAGCAGATGGACAGGGGTGCCTCCCAGGCCATCGAGGAGGAAAAGCGCAAGGGGAAGGCCTTTTTGGATGCCAACCGGATGAAGGAGGGGGTGCAGGAGACCGCCTCCGGACTGCAATATAAGGTTCTCCGTCTGGGGACAGGAAAAAGCCCGAAGGCGGACAGCCCTGTGACGGTGCATTATGTGGGCCGCCTGCTGGACGGGACGGTGTTCGACTCCTCCCGCGAGCGTGGTGACAGCCCCATCTCCTTCGCGTTGAACCAGGTCATCTCCGGCTGGACGGAGGGGTTGCAGCTGATGCGCGAGGGCGGCCTGTATGAATTCTATATTCCGTCGCACCTGGCCTATGGCGACCGCGGCGCCGGACAATTGATCAAGGGCGGTGCCACACTTGTGTTTGAGGTGGAACTGATTGCGGTCGGGTAGGAGGCCATGAACGAAGGCATTTTCACCAGTCTGAAACAGCTGTTCCGCGAATGTTTCCGCCAGGATGCGGAAAGCATTGCGCCGATGCCCGTGTCGGGTTCCAACCGCCACTACTTCCGCATTACAGGGAATGGCGTCTCCGCAATCGGAGTTTATAATACCGATGCGAAGGAAAACCGTGCATTTGTCTCATTCACCAACCATTTCCGCTCCAAAGGGCTTCCGGTCCCGAGGATTTTGGCGGAAGATTTGTCCCAGAACATCTATCTTGAGGAGGATTTGGGCGACGAGACGCTCTTCTCCTATCGCAGCCGCCAGCCGGATTTTAACGGACAGCTGAAGGGGAGATATCGTCAGGCTTTGGAATATCTGCTGGAGTTCCAGACCAAAGGTGCGGAGGGGATGGATCCTTCGTGGTGCTATCCGCGTGCCGCCTTCGACGGACAGTCCATCGCATGGGACTTGAACTATTTCAAATACTATTTCCTGAAACTGGCCGGTGTCCCGTTTGACGAGCAGCTGCTTGAAAACGATTTCCACACGCTGACGCAGTTCCTGCTGCAGGCCGACAGCCGCTTTTTCCTGTTCCGCGATTTCCAGTCCCGGAACATCATGCTGCGGGACGATGAGGTCTTTTTCATCGATTACCAGGGAGGACGCCGGGGGGCGCTCCCCTATGACGTTGCCTCGCTGCTTTATGACGGCAAGGCCGACATTCCGGCGGAGGTGCGTGACGAATTGCTGGAATACTATCTGGAGCGTCTGCAGGCGGCAGGTGTATGGCCTGTGGGGGAGTTCCGGAAATATTATCCGGCCTTTGTGCTGGTGCGCATTCTGCAGGCGATGGGCTCATACGGATACAGGGGCTTTTACGAGCAGAAGAGCCATTTCCTGACCAGTGTCCCTTACGCTCTGCGCAATATTGTTTATCTGCTTGAACACTACGACTTGACGGTGGAGATTCCGCATCTTCGCAGGCTGCTGCTTTCGCTCCCCGCCTCTGAAAAACTGGCAGGCTTTTCCGTCGAACTGCTCACATTGGATATATGCAGCTTTTCGTTCCGCAAGGGTCTGCCCTCTGATGAGAGCGGGCATGGCGGCGGTTTTGTCTTCGATTGCCGCTGCCTGCCGAATCCCGGCAGGGAGGAGGCCTTCCGGCATTTTACCGGAAAGCATCCCGATGTGGTGGCCTATCTTGAGAAGGAGGGTGCTGTGGCGGTCTTTTTTGAGCATGTGAAGGCGCTCATTGAGCAGGCGGTTGAGAATTACCATTCGCGCCGTTTCCGGCATTTGTCCGTTGCGTTCGGATGCACGGGAGGGCAGCACCGCTCAGTCTATTTTGCGGAGCGTCTTGCCCGCCATTTTCAGGCAAAATATCCCCAAATCCGTGTCTGTCTGCGCCATTGTGCGGAGAATGACTGGGATTTGGGACAAACCAATTGTGAATCATGAAAATATTCAAGTTTGGAGGAGCCTCCGTCAAGGATGCGCAGGGATTCCGCAATGTGGTGGATATAATACGCCGCCATGCGACAACCCCAACCTTGGTTGTGGTTTCCGCGTTGGGCAAGACCACCAACAGGCTGGAGGAGCTGGCAACCGCCTTTTTTGAAGGCAATGCGGAAAAGGCAGGCGAACTGTTTGCCGCCGTCAGGGAGGGGCACCGCGCCATCCTGCACGAACTGATGCCGGACGATCATGCTGAATTTTCCGTTGAGACGGAAAAGCTGTTTGGCCGGTTGGAGCATTACCTGCAGCAGGAGCCCAGCGACAATTTCGATTTCGAATATGACCAGATAGTCTCCTTCGGCGAGCTGTTCTCCACGCGGATGCTTTCAGCATATCTGGAAAAGCTGCATGTCAGCCATGAGTGGCTGGACGCGCGGCGGCTTGTACGTACCGACAACCATTACCGCGAGGGTGCGGTGGATTGGGCTAAGACGGAGCGCAAGATCCAGAAGCATCTGCAGGAGCATTATCCCAACGGTGTTGACCGCCTGCTGCTGACGCAGGGCTTTATTGCCGGCACGCCCGAAAAGTTCTCCATCACCTTGGGGCGCGAAGGGTCGGACTACAGCGCGGCCATTTTTGCCCATGCGCTTCATGCGGAGAGCGTTACCATCTGGAAGGATGTGGAGGGGCTGCTCAATGCCGACCCGAAGTTTATTCCTGATGCGGTCAGGCTGGAGCGAATACCCTACCGTGAGGCCATCGAGCTGGCCTATTACGGGGCCAGCGTAATCCACCCGAAAACCATCAAGCCGCTGCAGAACAAGAATATTCCGTTGTATGTAAAGTCGTTCCTGCATCCGGAGGGGCCGGGGAGCGTCATCCATTCCTTCAAGGAATACCAGAGTGTGCCCTGCTTCATCCGCAAGACCAACCAGGTGCTGCTCTCCATCTTCTCAAAGGATTTCTCCTTCATCGCGGAGGAGAATCTCTCCACAATCTTCGCGCTGTTTGCGCTGTTTAATGTGAAGATAAATGTGATGCAGAACTCCGCCATCAGCTTTTCGGTCTGTGTGGATGCCAAAAGCACGCTGCCGCAGCTGATTGAAGAGTTGCAGACGGAATTTGCGGTGCGCTACAACGAGAATGTGGAGCTGCTCAGTATCCGCCATTATGCGGAGGATAGCCTCGCCCCATTTGTCAAAGGGCGGAAGGTGATGATGGAGCAGCGCAGCCGCTCCATGCTGCAGGTGGTGCTGAAGTAAAAGTGTATGCAATATTGTTTTGTTATGAAAAGGAGCTTTTTGTTTTTGATTATGTTTTTTGTCTTGCTATCATGCAATCGTCATGCTTTGCAAGAGGAACATTTCTTTTCTGTTTTTTCACCTGACACTTTGCTGACGGAAGACGATATTTATAAGATGGGAGTTGACCGTGAAAAAGGCATTGACATGAACATTTACGTTTTCCAAAAGGAAGACACAACTGTATTGGTTGAATATGAAGGTGCAGATGGTAAAGGCAAATTGATGAACTATCGCTGGGTCATCCCCATCATGGATTCTTCAGATGAAATTTCCTTTATTGGAAATCTTGAAAAAAAATATGGTGTCATTTTGCTGGATACCATGGATAAAACAATTTCAAATCCTCAAAACGGGTTGGTTTTCAAGTATCACATTGGAAAGATTGACACATCTCTCACATACAGGCCTGTCCGTTCCGACTACTGTTGCATAATCAGTTATTATCCGCATTGGTATGCGGAATATGTTATAGATAAATAACAATCAACTATTAATACCATAAAAACATTATGATCTTACAGTCACTTTCAGATTACATCAACGCCAATGCGCCGATGACAAACATCCCGGAATTGCTTGGCCTGCACCATGGCAACCCGTTGGGCCTTCACCCGATTGTGATTCCGGTCCTGCTGTTTCTGCTGGCTATAGGGATGCACATAACCACCCATCAGATATACTATAAGGAGCGGCGCACGCTCTATCCCCTGCTTTACATCCTGGCGGGAGTGGCCGTCGTGGCCACCTACTACTACTGCTTCTCAGACGACCTGCCGCTGTTTGAGGATATTCAGCTGCGGCGCAAAGAAATATGCATCGGCTGGTTCTGCCAGCGCAGCATTGTCGGTGTCGCATGGTCCGTCATCGGGGTGGTGCTGCTCACCTATACCGTCTATTACTTCAAGACGGGACTGATGCAGCTGCTGGCCAATCTATGCGACAGCATGGGCATGGAGGAGAAGCAATGGCGGGAGTGGCAGATATTTTTCTTTGTGATGCTTTTCGGGGCTACGGTCGCAGGTGTGGTTGACGAGTTCGCACCTATCGCCGGCGTGTGGATCATGCTCGCCTACCAGCTGCTGATTGTGCTGCTGACCCTCATCAAGTTTGTGGTTGACATTACCCGTACCCACAAGGTTATGCGCTGCCTGCTGGCGGCCGTCTGCTTCCTCATCGGCATCGGGGCCGTCACCATGCTGGTCATCGAATGCATCGAGGGATACATCTACTTTTTCATACCTGTGATAATCGTGTTTGCCACGGTGAGCTACCGCTACAGGAAAAAACAGGCGGCCATCCGGTAGGGACGATGTACATTCATCCCTGCATTATTTAACCTTTATGACCTGCTCCGGCACATTCCAGCCGCTGACCTTCAGGTAACAGCCGTTTGCCGATGTCTGGCGGTTGGGTACACCGAGGTTGTCTGTTTTCGTCCAGCAGGTGCAGCTGGTTGAAGAAGGCGATACTCTTGCTATTGTTCCGGATTGTCACCTCCACCAAAAAGCAGGGAGCCTTCTGTGGGACCGCCCTGACGCTGCATTTCAGCGATGCCTGCTTCATGCTGTTCAGCTGTTGGAAACCGGCGGTGCAGGGGCCGGTAAGGGTATTCTTGCCTTCATACTTGCTGTTGGAACGCCAGTAGAAATTCTCGGAGACGCTCTTGCCGTCGGCATCGGTCAGCCGCAGCTTCAGAAACTGCACATCGGTGGCTGCCTGGGAAAAATCAACTGTCATCACGTCGTTGGCCACACCGTCCTCCGGCACGCGGAGGTTGTCCACGCGCCTTTCCCACACCTTGCGGCTGTTTAGGTCATACACCGTGGCTGTGACACTGCCGCCTTCAAAGGCGGTGTAATAGTCGTTCACCACTGAGACCGTGTTTTTCAGGAAGTCGTACTGGACATGAACCGGTTCCAAGGCGTTGGCGGTATGGTAGAGTGCGGCGGTCGGCTCCAGATACCAGTCGTAGATGTGTCCGCACACCTGCGGCACCGGACTGTTGTGGAACCAGAAGAGCAGGCCGGAGCACCAGCGGTCGCCATAGCCGAACTTGTTGTAGTTCCAGCACTCCCAGATTGAATGCGAGTTGACGGCGGCCACCAGCTGGGCCCTTTTCGAGAACTCCTCAATGGAGTTTGAGGTGCCGTACTCGTCGGTCATCTGTTTGTAGAGGGTGCTCACCTGTGAAAAGCCGTTGCCGTCGTGGTAGTCCCACACCTCGCGGTTGATGGGCCACAAATCCTTCTCGTCCATCATCAGGCGGAGCGATTCCACTAAGGGAAGCACCGGAGCGCCGTATTCCGGGTTGAAGCCGTCGATGCGGCTGCCACGGTCGGAGGCGGTGTTCTCATAGTGCCGCATCGGATTCACCTGCTTGTAGGGGCTGCCGTCATGGATGCCGTCGCACTCCGACTGCATCTGGTAGCCACGGGTGCCGTCCAGTTTGGCCAGCATCTCCCTCATCCCCGGCATCTCCGTGCTCTCGTTGGAGCAGACGTAATAGGCCACCGAGGGGTGGTTGCGGATGCGCTTGACCGTCGATTCCACGTTGTTCATATATAGTCCCTTGTCCTGCGGGTGACGGGTGTCGCCGGTCATCCAGAACTCCTGCCAGATGAGCAGGCCGTATTTGTCGCACAGTTCGTAAAAGCGGTCCGATTCGGCAATGCCGCCGCCCCAAAAACGGATCAGGTTGATGCCGCACTGGCGGGTGTAGCGCAGTTCCGCCTCCGTCCGTGCGTCGTCAGAGCGAAGCATCGCCTCCGGAATCCAGTTGGTGCCGCGGATAAAGATGGGCCTGCCGTTCACATAAAAACGCCGCGAATGGTCGGGGGTGTTTGTGTCGGAGGTAATTTCACGTATGCCGAAACGGATGTATTTTTCGTCACAAACCATTCCGTTGATAGAGACTGTCATTTGCAGGTCGTAAAGGTTCTGCGGCCCCTTGTTCACCGGCCACCAAAGTCTGGGATGCTCTATCACCAGCTGGCTGAACTCCTCGGGGGTGAATATGACCTCTTCCGTGCAGCCGCGCTCCACCCGCACCTTTTTTGAAAAATGGATATCCCCGCCGATGCTTCCTTTCACTTCGCATTCCACCGCTTCAAAGGTGGGATTGACCACCTCCACCGAGACGGTTTCGGAGGCCTGCCCGTAATCAGGATGGCGCAGTTCGGATTTCACAAAGGGATGGCGGAGCGCCACATCGCCCGTGGCGTACAGATAGACGCTGCGCCAGATGCCGGTGTTGCGGTCGCGGATACCGTCCATGAAGGTGAAGTCCCAGCCGATGCTCATCAGCATGGTGGTGTTCAGTCCGATGTTGCCGTCGCCGCCGTTGTGGAACTCCTTGAATGCGCCCCAGTCCTTCTTTTTCCAGGTGCCGGGGACATCCACCGGTATCACCTTCACCGCCAAGGCCGCCTTTTCGCCCGGTTTCACAAAGTCGGTGATGTTGATGTAATCCTGCACGAACATCCCGTGGATGGAGCTGAGCAGGTTGCCGTTCACCCAAACCTCCGCATGGTAGTTGATGCCGTCGAACTGGAGCCAGATCTGTTTGCCGGCGTAGTCGGCGGGAATCTCAAATTCGGTGCGGAACCAGCGGGTGTAGTAGTCGCGCCCCACCTGCGATATGTCCGGAATCAGCCCCTTCTGCACCTTGTTGTTCAGCCCGTAGTAGGGTTCCGGCACCTTGCCGTTATATACATCGGTGTTCAGCACCGTACCGGGCACGATGGCGGGCAGCCAGCCTTCGGTCGAAAAGCCGGGGAGCGACATCGTCTCAGGTTTCTCCTTCAGTTCGCTTTGCGGCAGGGTCAGCCATTCCTGTTTCCCGTTATGGCTTATTTTGGAATCCAGGCAGAAGCTGCGTTGCGCCTGGGCGGGGCGGAGCAGCAGTGCCAGCAGCAGGGCGGCCAATCCGCGCAAAAGGTGGGATGATATTCTCATGATATTGTTTTTCAAGTTAGTCTTCTGAAATCTCTTCAATGTATTCCCGATACTTTGTATAGACATTGGCGCGGGAGATGAAGCCGTGGTATCTTCCCTGTTCGTCCACCACCGGGATGTTATAGTTGCCGGAGGTTTCGAATTTCCGGACCACGCTGAACATCGACTCCTCCGGATGGATGGATTCCTTGGGGACAAAGGCGTACTCATCTACAGGTTTGTCATAGTTTTCCGGATGAAAGATCAGATGCCGGACATCATCCAGGATTACCAGCCCGTAGAAAATGCCTTTCCCGTCCACCATCGGGAAGATGTTCCGCTTCGACTTTTCAATGACCTTTGTCAGGTCAAACAGGGTGGCGTCGGGTGGTACGCATTGGAAATCGTCGGAAATGAAATCCGTCACTTTCAGCTGGGTCAGTGCCTGCTTGTTCTTGTCGTGGGTGATAAGGTCGCCCTGTTGGGCTAAAGGTTTGGTATAGACCGAATATTTCTCAAAGGAATAGAACAGGATATATGATGATACGGTGCATAATATCAAGGGTATGAGCAGCTGGTAGCCGCCGGAGATCTCCGCGATGAGGAAGATGGCCATCAGCGGAGCCTTCATGATGCTGCCCATCACGCCCGCCATGCCCGCCAGCGTGAAATTGATGACCGAAAGGTCCAGGCCGAGAAAACGGTTGCAGAAGGTGATCAGGATGAATCCGGTCACTCCGCCCACAAAAAGCGACGGGGCGAACACACCTCCGATTCCGCCCGCCGCATTGGTGAAGGCGGTGGCGAATGGCTTGAGCAGCAGCAGGGCCAGCAGGAAAAGCAGCAGCGTGATGTCGCTGAACTGGAACATATAGAGCGGGCTGTTGTTGAAAACCACGTTCCCCTTGCCGTTCATGATGCTGGCCAGCATGTCGTAACCTTCACCGAAAAAGGTGGGGAAGACAAAAATCAGCAGGCTCAGGATGGTGCCGCCGAAGAGTATTTTGAACACCGGTTTCCGCACCCTTCTGAAGGAGCGGCTAACCCAGTCGTTGGTGCGGACGAAATAGAGGGACATGAGGCCGGTGAGCACACCCAGAATTATGTACCACACCAGATTTTTCATGGCATAGTCCAGATCGGATGGAATTTCGTTGAACATGATGTCCTTCCCTAAAAACAGATAGGAGAAGGAGGTGGCCGTCACCACCGAGACTAACAGCGGCAGTAGCGAGGAGGCGGTCATGTCGAGCATCAATATCTCGATGGCGAAGAGCATGCCCGCAATCGGCGCGTTGAAGATGGCCGCCACCGCAGCGGAGGTGCCGCAGGCGGTGAGCAGGATCAGCGATTTGTTGTTCAGATGGAAAAAGGAGCCTAACTGTGAGCCGATGGCCGAGCCTGTCAGTGCAATCGGGGCCTCCAGTCCTACAGAGCCTCCGAACCCGACAGTCAAAGTACTGCTGACTAGCGAGGAATATGTATGATGCCGTTTTATGTGTCCGTTTTTCCGTCCGATGGCATACAATATTTTTGTCACCCCGTGGCTCAGGTCATCCTTTACAAAAAATCGGATGAACAGCACCGTCAGCGTTATGCCGATGATGGGGAAGGCCAGGTATAGGTAGTTGAATTCATTGTTGGGGAAGGCGTCCTGCAGCAGCCGGTGTGTGTAGAACACAGAGTTTTTCAGCACCACCGCGGCCAAGGAGGAGATAATGCCCACCATCATACTCAGCACCATCACGATGTTCTGCTCCGGAATCCGCGAAAGCAGCCGGTTGCCTGATTGCCGGAATTTGGTGCTAAAATTCATAGTCGGCAAAGGTTTGTATTATTGAAAAATTCAGCACCCACTGCACCCCTTGGGCATCCGTATACTGGAGCTTCATCTCCTTTTGGGTGAGCCGCATGATTTTATATTTTCTGGAGACCACCGCGTAACGGGAGGTGAAGGTAGTGTTCAGGATTGTCTTGTCATCCTCGAATTCCCATGAACCGTTGCTTTTGAGTAGGGAATTGTTCTGGTAATAGGTTATGAGTACGGTCCCGGATTTGTAAAGTTCCCAGGTGCCGTCCGGAGATTCCACATCGCTGGGTGTCTCCGTGGTGGTTTTTTCGCCGTTCTTGTAAACCGAACTCAGTTCCCATATACCACGTATGCGGTTCTCCGCCTTGCGGAAACTGATTTTCGGCCCGTCCTCATATTTCTGGCAGGAGGGGAGGGTGGCCGTAAGGATACAGAGCAGCAGAAGGTATAAAAAGTTCTTTCGCATGGTTTGTCCTGCTTTGCAGCCTCTCCCGACAGTGTCGGGAGAGGTGCGGGCAGGTGGTGTTAAAAGGTTATTTCACCGGAATGTTGGCTAATGTCTCCACCAGGAACTTCCAGAAGCGGTCAACGCTCTCAATGTTAACCTTCTCATCGGGAGAGTGCGGGTGCATGATGGTCGGGCCGAAGGAGATCATGTCCCAGTTGGGATATACGCCGCCCAGCAGGCCGCATTCCAGTCCGGCGTGGATGGCCTTGATTTCAGGCTCCTTGCCGAAAAGTTTCTTGTAGGTGGCCATCATGGTCTTTAGAATCGGGGATTCCATGTTTGGTTTCCAGCCAGGATAGGCACCGGTCAGGCTGATTTTTGCACCGGCCATCTCCGCAACGGCGGTCATGCGTTCGCCCACGGCCTCTTTTGCGCTGTCAACCGAGCTGCGCAGCAGGCACATGATGGTGACAATCCCGTTTTCGGATTTCACGATTGCGAGGTTGGAGGAGGTCTCCACCAGCCCCTTCATGCTGTCGCTCATTCGGAGCACGCCGTTCGGCATGGCATACACCGTGTTGATGATGTTCTTCTGGCAGGCAAGTTCCATAACCTGTGCAGGGGCCTCAACCGCCTTGGCAACGATGCTCCCCTCCGGTTCGGTGGCGGCGAACTCGTTCTTCACTGTGGCGGTGAAATGTGCGACCAACGCTTCAAAAGCGGCTGCCTTGTCGGCAGGCACGGCCACGGTTGCAAAGGCCTCCCTCGGGATGGCGTTGCGCAGGCTGCCGCCGTTGATGTCGGTCAGGCGCATTCCGCATTCCGCAGTGGCCTTGTAGAGCAGGCGGTTCATCAGCTTGTTGGTGTTGGCGCGTCCCAGGTCGATGTCCATGCCGGAATGTCCGCCCTTGAAGCCGGTGAATTCAATGTGGTAGCCCTTCATGCCGGCGGGTGTCGCGGTGAGCTTGTAGGGGACTTCAATGGTGGCGTCCAGGCCGCCGGCGCAACCGACGTAGAGTTCGCCCTCCGTCTCGGAGTCCATGTTCAGGAAAATGTCGCCCTCCAGCTCTCCGGCCTTCAGGTTGGAGGCTCCGGTCATGCCGGTCTCCTCGTCCACGGTGATGAGGGCCTCAAGCGGTCCGTGCACCAGATTGTCGGACTGCATCACGCTCATGGCTGCGGCCACGCCTATTCCGTCATCAGCACCCAGGGTGGTGCCGTTGGCGCGAACCCAGCCGTCCTCGCACACCCTCATTTCGATGGGGTCGGTCAGGAAGTCATGCTTTTTGTCCGAGTTTTTCTGCGGAACCATGTCAATGTGTCCTTGCAGGATGGCCATCTTGCGGTTTTCCATGCCCGGTGTGGCAGGCTTCCGCATGATGATGTTGCCGATAGCATCCTGACGTGCCTCAACATTGTGTTCCTTTGCCCACTGCATCAGGAAGGCGGTGATTTTCCCCTCATGTTTGGAGGGATGTGGGATGGCGCAGATCTGTTTGAAGTTCTCCCATACCAGTTTGGAGTCCAATTTGCTTAAATCAATCATGTTTATCTTTTTTTAAGGTTATTTATAAATATAATAAAAATGTAACGGAACAAATTCCGCTTTATTGTGTCAAAATGTATGTATTAGTCATAGAACCGCCAGCTGATGCCGAAACGGAAATTCAGTCCTTTGGCCGGGTAGTGCGGGAACTGGAACGGATAAAAGCCCTCCATTGCGGACAAGATGTTGGCGCAGGCGAAATAGGCATGGAAATGCTCTATGCGGGCATTTAGGAAGGCGCTCAAATAGAAATCGTTGCCAACCAAAGTGCTGTTCTGGTGATAGAACTGCTGCATCGAAGGCTGGTATCCGTCCGCATAATATGCGGTAAAATAGGTGACTTCCGCGCCGAACTGCAGATATGCCGCCTGATGGAAAAGCGGGAAGCCGTAGAAGACACTGTTTCGCGTGACCAATGCGGGCAGGTGCAGCGAGTCGCTGCTGCTGCGCTGCAGGTAGCCGTGCAGGTCGGCACCGAACCCTTTCCAGCGCAACGGAAGGAGCAGTTCCCCCTGCATCACATGGATTGGTTCCGACAGTTGGCGGACATTCAGCTGTTCGTTCAGATATACATGATTGCCGAGGCTGAAGCTCCGGAATGCGGCCTGACACCCTTTCCAGTCAAGCAGCACCTCCGCCCGGAGCAGCTGCTGTTTCTGAAGCGTGTTGTTCCAGCTGATGCCATTGGAAACATAGTGGCGGAAAAAGTAGTCAGGTTCCTGTATGTCGTATTTAAGCACGGCCCTCAGGAAACCTTTGGGCAGGGTCTGTTCCATTTCTCCTGTTGAATCATTCAGTATTCTTTTCCTGAAGAGCGGCAGAACATATCCGGTTGTGACATGCAGGTCGTTCCGGTTATATCCGCTGAAGGCGTAGTGCAGCCGGGCGTTCCAGCTGCCGGCCCTCCCCAACGGGACTTCCATTCCGGATTGCAGCGCCATTACGGAACTGCGCAACCGGTCAAGCGTGTCACCTGTTCGTATGAAGTCGTGCGAAACACCGAGGAACAAGGTGGTGCCGAGGTCGGTCAGCGACGATGGCTCGCGGTTGGTCCATCCTATCTGGTTGTGGATTATCCTGCCGGAGACAGAATCGGCGGTGCCAAGGCTGTTATCCGAATAGAGCGAACGGAAGCTTTTCATCCGGAACTGGTGTGTCAGATAACCCAGACGTGAAGGGAGCAGGTTGCGGCTGCTGTCCCTGCGGTTGCCGAGGTGGAACCAGTGCCGGTAACGGAGATCGTTGTCGGAGTAGTTGTTCATGGCGGATGGTGTGTTGACCGAAATGGCGCGTGGCTCCAGATTGGCCATATAGTCCGCATCGTTGGCGATGCCTCCGCTCTCATGCAGGTAGAACAGGTTATAAATAAAGGAGATATCGAATCCGTACCTGCTGCTGTCCGACCGCTGGAGACCATGAAAACCGAAGTTGACGTCGCGAACCCCTTCGTTCACATAGACCCCTTCGGAGAGACGGGTCTGGAAAGCCAGGTTATAGCGGAAATTCCCCAACTGTTGGGCATGCTCCACATCAAAGGAGTTCTCCTGCCCGTTACGCCACTCATAGCGCAGCATGGTATATACCCCGTCCACGCGATTGAGCCGCCATTGCTCCAGGGTGCGCCTGTAGCAGGGATATGGCATTGTCTTGTAACTGAACCCCGGCGATATGGCAGTCTGGAAGTTCAGGCTTTTGTGCGCCTGCCCGATTGTGGCGATTGCGGTGTATATGTCCTTTGCGTGCAACAGGCTCTCCTGCCGGTAGGCTCCTGTGACGGAGGTGTCGGCTTCAGCACATCCCGAGATTGTCGGGAAAAGGTCGTAAAGGGTATATCTGATGACGGTGCGGTGGGCAACGCTGGAATCGGTACCGATAAATGATGAGGGCACCTCCCGCCGTGAACTGTCAGCAGGCTCCTGCGCAGCCACCCGGAGACACGCCAGGCATAAAAATAATACCATTCCCCTTGACAATCCGTTCCGCTGCATCAGCATTGAATCCGTTTGAAAAGTGGCGGGCGGAGGTTAGTCCAATTTGGGCGCCTCTCCGTTAATCAGGCTTTTCAGCATCTTGTAGTAGTCGCCGTCGCAGATAACCTCAAAGTCCGGATCCGGTTTCAGCATTATCACCGCCTCATCGTCCTGCGGGTTTGTCGGGGTCACTTTTTTGATGGCGGTGTAGGAACTCAGCACATTTTCGTTGATGAATGTGAAGTTTTCAGCACCGGCACGCTTGGCGATTTCCTCTATCGTGACATCCTGTACCGGAATTCTCTTTTTGTTTTTCAGCACCACCATTATCTCTGTCGGTGCCTGGTAGAAATAGGCGATGGCCTTGATGTTCAATTTGATCCATTGCCCTTTGCTGTTGAATCCCAATACCATGTCCGTCACGTTGCCCTTTACGATGGTCTGGACAACAATCTCCTGTCCTTTCTGGTTATAGGTTGTCCAAATCCCTTCGCGGAAATCGGCCTTGTAGGCGCCTTTTGTCCAGAGCTCGCCGGTTTCGTAGTAGTTTTCAAACGGACCGTCCATCTTGTTGTCCTTGTAGGACATCTTCAGGCGCAGCTTTCCGTTGCTGAAATTGTTGTAGGCAGGTCCCTCCTTCTTGTCGTTCTTCCAGTTGATCTCCTCCAGAATCACTCCGTTGGCCGGAGAATAGATGCGGAACGGCCCGGATTTCTGGCAGTTCACGTAATTCTCCTCGGAAATCAGCTTGCCTGCGGCGTTGTAGTATTTCCACTGGCCGTCCTTCTTCTTGTTGATGAACAGCCCTTCGGCGGAAACCCTGCCATTTTCGTGGTACATCGTGCAGGTGACCTTGGGTGAATTGGGCGTGTATACGGAAACACTCATTATCTTGCCGCTCGGGTAGTAATGGGTCATCTTTCCGACAGGTTCCCCATTGTAGAACCTTCCTTCATACTGCAGCACCTTGTGGTCGTCATACACTTTCCAATAGCCGTACTTTTTCCCGAACTTGTCTGTCCGGTTCAGGGTGTCGGATTGTGAGTGGGCGAATCCTGCAAGTGAAATGCAGCATACAATAATTAACAGCTTTTTCATATACAATATTATTTATGTACTTTGTGTACGAATTCCTCCACCTCCGGAACGCCGCCCTGGTAAATCAGGTAGCCGTCGTAAGGCTCACGCGGTGTGGTCTCGCTGTTGATGGGGGTGAGCATCAGCTTGCGCACCTCCTCGCGGTCATGCGTAAGGCCGAGTGCCCAGCCCAACTTGATGTAGGCGGATTCGGCCAGCATGTTGTCGGCGGGGATGATGCCGCGCGCCATCAGGTCACGTCCGGTGTCGTATACGAACATGTGGGTGTATCCCCAGATGGTCTGCACGCACATGTACTGGTGGATGCCTGCATCGGTCGCCTTCTGGATGGCCTCGAACATTCCCTTGTTCACGTGGCCCAAGCCGGTGCCGTCCCACACAATGCCCTTGTATCCTCTGTCAATCAAAGACTCCAGTACGTCCGGCTTCATGCCCGGATAGTAGTAAAGTATTGCAACACGGTCATCGAACACAGGGACAATGCGGGAGGTGTTGTGGTCGTTGGCCGCGATGCTCGCCTTGTAGCTTTCCAGGTCGGTGATGACCTCAACCTTGCGCTCCTGGTTTTTGCGACGGTGGTTATAGACCTCCTTGATGGGTCTGACACCGTTCTTCCTGTCGATGGTGGCCAACGGCGTGTCGCCGATGGTACGGAAGGTGGAGCGGTAGGAGGAGTGCATCTTGCGCACGCGGGTGCCGCGGTGCAGGAATCCGTATTCGTCCGAGGTGGGGCCGAACATGCAGACCATCACCTCCGCAATGTCACCGTGTCCGGCGGCGGTCATGGCGTGCATCAGGTTCAACGCAGCGTCCGAACTCGGGCGGTCGGAGGAGCGCTGCGAACCTACCAGCACCACAGGCATCGGCAGGTTCTGGCACATGTAGGTCAATGCGGTGGCGGTGTGGGCTAAGGTGTCGGTCCCGTGGCCGATCACAATGCCGTCAATGCCGGCCTTGATCTCATCACCGATTTTGTTGGCTAAAGCCATGTATTCCTTGGGGGACATGTTTTCAGAGAAGACTGCGAACACCTTTTCTGTGTCCAGATTGCAGATGTCGGCCAGCTCGGGAACCGCGCCGTACAGTTCGCCCGGCGAGAAGGCCGGAATCACCGCACCGGTGCGGTAGTCCAGACGGGAGGCGATGGTGCCGCCGGTGCCCAACAGCTTCACATGTGGCAGTCCCGGGGTGTAGGGGAATTCCTTCTCCGGAATCTTGAAGTTGGGCTGCGGGTCGCGTTCGCCCTTCATGCCGGTGATGGTTGTGATGTCCAAACCGATGTTGTAGCCGGTTATCACCTTCATCACAATGTGCAGGTCGTCGGTGTTCTCGGCTCTCGGCAGGATTTTGCCGCTGAAATGTCCGCGGGTGGTCTCCACTTCGGCCTTGTCCCAGACGTGCACGTCGTATTTTTTCAAAATGTCAAGTGCTCTTCCTTTGTAACCTTGAAATGTCTTATCGTCCATGTTTTCTCTTTTTTCGGGTTAAAAATTAAATTTCCTTGGCCAGTTCCCCAAGGTTCATGTTGCCTAAGCCCATCAGGCTGAGCTCGCCCATGATGCTGTTCACCTTGTCGCATGGTTTGGTGTCCTTGCGGTTCGGGGTGAAGGGCGCCTTGGCGAGTTCCTTGGCCTTCTCCTTAAGCTCCTTCGCATCCATCTTCTGGAAGCCGATTACCGTCAGGATGTCTGCAAAATCCATCTCCGGATCCTCAAACATCACCTTCAGCATCTTTTTGGCAATGGCCGGGTGGATGTTCTCCGCCTTCAGGAAGGCAAGCATCTTGGCGATGCGGCAGGTGCAGAAAGGTATCTCCCCGTACTGCCCGTGGAGGTGCCGCAGCGTGTGGCCGAAGAGCGTGCCGACAAATTTTGGCGACATGCCGGTCTCCTCCACAATCTGCCTGATGCGCGGGAAATGGTTATAGGTGAAAATGTAGTCGAAGCAATCCTCCGGAATGCCCCACTTTGTGCACTGCACATAGCGGTCGGCCACCTCGTCGGGGATGTTCTTCCGCAGGCTTTCGATATAGTCGTTGCTCAATGGGATGGGGGCGGAGTCGGTGTCGGGATACATGCGGTCGGCGCCCGGCAGCACGCGCTCGAAGATGGTGGTTGCGTCATACATAACCTTGCGGGTCTCGTTTGGAACACCGTCAAAGGTCATCAGGGCGCGCTCCTCGATGGTCTCAAGAGCTGTCTTAACATCATCCTCCGGCGCCCAGAAAATTATCTGCGCATCCTCCTCGGAGGCGTTCATCTGTGCGCGAACCTGGTCGAACACGTGGTCGCTCACCACATCGTCGATGTCCTCGCTGGTGGCCATGTTGGGTCTTTCCAAGCAGGCAATCACCTTCAGGCGGCCCACAAACTCATCGTAGAAGGGGCGGCCAGGCTGGCAGAAGTGGGAGAGCAGCCCTGCGAACTTCGGCAGGTTGACCGCATAGAGCTTTTCGCCACGTCCGATGGCATCGGTGATGGGTGTGAAATAGAATTTGTATTTTTTCGGGTCCAGTTCCAGCACGCCCATTTTCCAATCCTCCTTTTTGATGCGCTTTTTCAGCGTGTCGCGGATGGCGAGCAGGGCCCACTGGCGGAAACATTCGTAATGGGTCACATCAGGAATCCATTTGTTGTGGGAGACTCCCTTCACCTCGATGCGGGTGCCGCCCTTGCAGCTCACATTCACATCCTGGCGGCCTGCGCCCATTCCGGTGCGCACACGGCCGGTGCTGCGGTTGAGGAAGCGGATGTACTGGGCTGCCTCCTTAACCTCGTCAGGATTCTTCAGTTCCGGTGCGGTGACGGTCTCAATCAGCGGCATTCCCAGACGGTCGGTGCGGTATATGCGGGTGTGGCCGATGTCGGAGACTTCGCGGCACGCATCCTCCTCCACGCTCAGCTGGATCAGACGCACCTTTTTGTTCTTCAACGGAATTTCTCCCTCCACGCCCAGAATGGCTGTCCTTTGGAATCCGGTGGGGATGGAGCCGTCCAGATACTGCTTGCGGGTCACATGCACCTCGCCCACGATGTTCAGCTTGGATGCCAGCGCAATTTCCAGCGCATACTGCAGGGCCTCACGGTTCAGGGGGAACGGAGGCGTGTCGTCGACATCGTAGGTGCAGGCGGTCTTGTGGGAAATCCTATATACAATGTTCTTGCGGGTCTTGAACTCCATCAGTGCCGTGCCGTCGTAGCCGCCCATTTCGGACAGGGTGGGACGCATGTGGCGGAGCAGCTCCGCATCGTATTCGTCGGGTTTCTGGAAAATGCCTGCCGGGCAATGGCAGAAAAGTTTCTCCTTTGTGGCTAACTGCTGGTGTGTCTCCAGTCCGGACATGAAGCCGATACGGTCGTAATCGGCTTGTGTGGCCTCCTTGCGGTCCACGTATCCGATGGCCTTTTTGCTCAATTCGTAGTTCTCTTGCGGATTTATCGTTTTCACTATGAAATGTTTTTATTTGGTTATCAAAAAATTATATTAATACTTCCAGTGTATGTTACAAACTGCCAAAATTATGAAAAAAACTAATAGAAAAAATGGAATTATGGGGATTTTTTTATCTATTTTGTTATTAACCGTTTAGGATATTAAATAATTCTAAGCCTTTTGGCTGTCAGCCTGTTTGTCCAACCATTCATCCACCAGCGTCTTTACTGTATTCACAAAAACTTTAGCTTCTGGATATAAGGATTCTGCCGATGCCCTGTCATGGCTGAAAAAATCATCGTAATCACCGGTTAACCGGTTGGAAAACAATCGGCCATAATATCTTCCCAATTCAGTTGGAAGAATACCGGTTTTGATGAAATGCAGGCTCATCATTCGCCTGACACCGTCATGTGATTTTGTATGGATGTTATTAGCGACAAGAAGTGCGCAAATCGCATAGTAACAGGCATAATACATGCGATTGACAGCAGTGTTGTAATATTTGTTTTGGATCTGAACTTCTGCCTCATCAAGTGTCCGTACAGCATTTTCTATCCGGAAACGGACTATTTCATATCGGTTGTTTTTGCTTAACGGACTCATAATCTGATTCTGTCTTGTTCCACACTGATGCGGAAAGGTGTAACCATTGATTCCCATTGAACCATGGAACGAACCACTGGATTGATGATTACTCCGGTTTCAACTTCTATGGGGTAGGTGATTTTAAAGATGTCATCCTCATTTTTTCCGTCCACGGTAGGTTTGTTGAACAGAATGAGCAAATCAATATCCGAATCCGGGCGGGCATCGCCCCGCGCTTCGCTGCCGTAAAGCCACACCTCCATGTCGTATGGAAGCGTTGAAAGACCCTCTTTGATCCTTTGTGTGATTTCAGTTCGTTTCATGTGTTTTCCTAAAAAATACCATCAGTTAAAACGCATATCGGATGTTTTTATTGTATAGTTACACAAAAAAACGGTGTCAGTCCTACACCCGTTGGGATTAGATATCCCTTAGCCCGCAGGCAGCCGTCCTACAAATCAAAAAAAATGCCAAAGTGAAAATGAATTTTCACTTTGACCTTTTTTTGCTTTGTGACCCCGTTGGGATTCAAACCCAAGACCTTCAGAACCGGAATCTGACGTTCTATTCAGCTGAACTACGGAGCCTTTATGAAGAGTTTAGTTAAGACTTAGAAGATAAGGCCTATCTGCAGTTCAATTGTGCGGTTATTGGCCACAACCTTTTCCCTGCTGCCGTCCTTGTAGGCGTTGGTGAAGTTTTTGTTAAACAGGTTGGTGAATCCATTGTTGAACATAAGGCCAACGGCAAGACGGGTGTTGTTGCTGATGATGTATTCCCCTCCGATGGAAATCATCAGTGCCTCGCGGAAACGTAATGTGTTTTTCATGTTGTCTTTAGGATTGGCGGTCTCCTGCCCGTCCTCCTTGTCCTTACGGTTGGATGAGATACAGAAGGAGTTGTCAAGTCCGAAGACACTGTACACAATGAAATCTCCCAAAGGATTGGTCTGTAGCTTCAGTGCGGTCGGTATGCTGATGTAGGTCATGCTGAAGGAACTTTCCATCGGTTGGAGCTGATGATTGAGAATTGTGTTGGAATCGTTTTTAATTTCAACAGTTTTCAAATCATTGTATGTGAGTTTTCCCTTTAAATGCTTAATGTTGATTCCAGTACGGAGATAGTAGTTGGATGTTGCCTGGAACATGTTAATGTCCAAGTTTATGCCGTACGATCCGGAAAAGGAGAGACCTTTGTTGTTGCATTCATCGGTGGAGGAATGCATCCAGTTCAATGCGGGGCTGGCAAACACGCCCAATTCGAAGGGACGTGGACGCGCGTCACCCTGTGAAAAAGCTGCCGACATGCCGGCAAAAAGCATCAATAAACTAACAATCAATCTGTTTTTCATATTGCTCAGTGTGAAAAATAAAACGCTGCAAAGGTAACAAAAAAAGATGTACCATTTTCTGATGGGAGGGAAAAAATTTTTTTTGCCTCCGTTCCTTCACCATATGGCTATTTCATGTACCTTTGCATTTTTATAATGTTTCAAAACAATAACTATAAATCAGTTGATTATGGATATATCGCCCAAATACGTCCCGGCAGAGGTGGAGAGGAATTGGTATGAACATTGGATGAACAGCGGTTATTTCCATTCCGAACCGGATGGAAGGAAGCCCTACACGGTGGTTTTGCCGCCGCCCAATGTCACCGGCGTGCTGCACATGGGCCACATGCTCAACAGCACCATCCAGGATATTCTGGTCCGTCGCGCACGGATGCTTGGCATGAACGCCTGCTGGGTGCCGGGCATGGACCACGCCTCCATCGCCACGGAGGCCAAGGTGGTGGCCAAATTGAAGGAGGAGGGAATTACCAAAAAAGACATCACCCGCGACGAGTTCATGAAACATGCCTGGGAGTGGAAGGAGAAGCACGGCGGCATCATTCTGGAGCAGCTTAAAAAGCTGGGCACCTCCTGCGACTGGCAGCGCACCTGCTTCACCATGGACAAGCCGCAGTATGATTCGGTCATAAAGGTGTTTGTGGATTTGTATAACAAGGGTTTGATTTATAAGGGTGTCCGTATGGTCAACTGGGATCCTGTCGCGCTGACCGCCGTCTCGGACGAGGAGGTCATTTACAAGGAGTCCCGCTCCAAACTCTTCTATCTTCGCTATTATATTGAAAATACGGAGGATTATATTGTTGTCGCCACAACCCGTCCCGAAACCATCTTGGGTGATACGGCGGTCTGTGTGCATCCGGAGGACGAGCGTTTTGCCCATCTGAAGGGGAAAAAGGTGGTGGTGCCGATTGTGGGCCGCGTCGTCCCGATTATTTTCGACGAGTATGTGGATCGCGAGTTCGGTACCGGTGCGCTGAAAATCACGCCTGCTCACGACATCAACGACTACCAGATCGGCATGAAGCACCATCTGGAGACCATTGACATTTTCAATGATAACGGAACTTTGAACGAACATGGCATGGCCTATGCCGGCATGGACCGTTTCGCCTGCCGCAAGCAGATTGTGAAGGATCTGGAGGCCGCCTCCCTTATGGAGAAGGTGGAGGACTACACCAACAAGGTGGGCCATTCCGAACGTACCGACGCGGTGATTGAGCCGAAACTCTCCGCCCAGTGGTTCCTGAAGATGGAGGCTTTGGCATCCAAGGCGTTGGAGGTGGTCGAAAGCGATGAGATCCGCTTCCATCCCGCCAAGTTCAAGAACATTTACCGCCGCTGGCTTGAGAACATCAAGGACTGGTGTATCAGCCGGCAGTTGTGGTGGGGGCAGCGCATTCCGGCCTACTATCTTCCCAACCATGAGGTTGTGGTGGCCGAAACCCGCGAGGAGGCCTTCCGCATGGCGCAGGAGAAATTCGGCAAGGATATCTGCACAATAGATGAAATGGTGCAGGACGAGGATGTGCTGGACACCTGGTTCAGCTCATGGCTCTGGCCGATGTCCGTGTTCGACGGCATCCGCTATCCTGACAACAAGGAGATAAAATATTACTATCCCACCACCGACCTTGTGACCGCGCCCGACATCATCTTCTTCTGGGTGGCGCGCATGATCATGGCTGGTGAGGAATACCGCAAGGATATTCCATTCCACAATGTCTATTTCACCGGATTAGTTCGGGACAAGTTGGGCAGGAAGATGTCCAAGTCCCTGGGCAACTCGCCCGACCCCATCGCGCTGATGGAGCAGTATGGCGCCGACGGCGTGCGCATGGGCATGCTGCTGACCGCCCCCGCAGGCAACGACCTGCCGTTCGATACCGCCATCTGCGAGCAGGGGCGCAACTTCTGCAACAAGATATGGAACGCGCTGCGGCTGGTCAAGGGCTGGACGGTGGATGCCTCATTGGAGACACCGGCCCATTCCCGCATTGCGGCGGAGTGGCTGGAGCACCGCTTCAACCAGGTGCTGGCTGAGGTGGACGACGATTTCACCAAGTACCGTCTCTCCGAAGCTTTGATGTCCGTATACAAGCTGGTTTGGGATGATTTCTGCTCCACATATCTGGAGATTGTCAAGCCGCCGTTCGGGCAGCCGATGGATGAGCGCACCTACAAGGCTACCCTCCGGATGATGTCGCGGCTGATGCAGCTGCTGCATCCCTTCATGCCCTTCATCACCGAGGAGGTCTGGCACCTGCTGGGCGAGGGCGAAGGCGATGTGATGGTTTCCGATATGCCGCGTCCGGTGGCGTTCGATGAGGATATGTTACAGCGTTTTGCCGTCAGCATGGATTGCGGCGTGG
>CACYHG010000035.1 GCA_902774175.1 uncultured Bacteroidota bacterium | reverse complement strand
GAAGATAGGAGTTGTAGCAACTGTTATTTATTACTTTGCGATTGTTCATGACTATTTTATAACGCAAAAGTTTATGAAATATTGTCCGTAAGTTGCAAAAATCTCACGCTGTCACCTCCCATGGTGAAGGTGAGCGGTTTTTTCCGCGCCCTGCGCGGAAGACCAGCGATGTCAGTCCTTACAGCAGGGACACCGGCACGCAGAGCCTTGCCACCGGCCTTGGCCGCGACCTTCCCGCTGCTGTCCGTCATGCTCCACAACGTCCTTTCTGTGGTATCCGTCAGGTTCCACACCGCGCATACGCTCACAGCCTTTGTCTCCCTGTTGGGAGCAACCTTGTATTGGCGGGCGGTGTCTTTTGCCGTATCCGTCCCGTAGCGGAATGCGGGGGTTGGCTGCTTGGCCACGTTATTCTGGGCGGGAAGCCATCCCGGCAACAGCAACGTTACAACAACCGTCAGAATAAATGTCCTGAATAAATCTGTCCTTTCCATAAGCATATTTTTTAAATGTACATTATGTGTCTTTTCTGTTTCATCACACGGCAAAGCATCCATTGTCCAAATCACACCTTCCGGATTTGTCACCATTGGAAGCCTCCAATTGTTGCCGTTCCATCTTGTATCCAAACTGCAAACCATTGCGTGTTACATGTTTTTATGCCATTACCAACTTTTGACAAGTATTTCCGTTATCTTTACAAAGTTACTCACGCTTTTTGTTCAGCCATTTTGTTTTCCATTAGCCGAACTCCCTTTTCTCTTGCCCAAATCCCCTTTTTTTACAGTGGAATTCAGTATTGTATTTGTTTTTATAGTAATTTTGCCAAAAAATATCGGTTTCAAATGGAAAGAAAGACAACAGAACAGCTTTTGGACTCTTCACTGATACGTAAGATTTTTGATGTGGAGAAGATGAACAGAGGGGGAAACTTCCTCATGGAATGGATAGCATTCATCAACACATCATCAATTATTTATGATGGACTGTCGTTCGGAACCCCATACAGGACAGCCGCACCGCAGGTGTTTCTTGTGGAGGAGGGCGATGCAAGGGCCGACTTCAACGACAAGCCGTACATGCTAAAGAAGGGAGACCTGGTCCTAAAACCAGCCAACACTCTGTTCACCATACAATCCATAAGCAAGGACTGGAAAATGCGTCTGATTGCGTTCAAATTCCCGCAGGCCATGCAGAAAAAGACAATCTTCCTGCATCTGGATATAATAAGGCTGTCCGACAGGGATTATAATATAATAAAGTGTTATTTTGACATGATTTCCAATTGTATGGAGGAGCGTGAAAAGCTGGCCTTTTCCATCGAGCACCTTGTTCTTTCACTGCTTGACCACATCAACATAATCTCAACCGACACTTTTCTGAACAGGCAACTGAGAAAATCACGCGTTGAAACGCTGTTCGCTGCATTCATGCAGGAATTGCTGGAAAATGCTGACGTTATTTCAAGGAATGTTTCCCATTATGCCGGAAAATTGAAAATCGCGACCAACTATTTGGGCAACGCGGTGAAGGAGGCCAGTGGCAAGTCGGCGCAATACTGGATAAACAGCATCACGCTGCACACAGCACAGACGTTGCTGATGGAGAATACCCTTTCCATCAAGGATATCACATCAAAACTTTGTTTCACGGAAGCCTCCTCCTTCACCCGATTCTTCAAGAAACACACCGGCATGACACCGATGGAATACCGGAACGGGAAGGGAATTCCGTTGGGTGAGGCGGAAGAGAAAATTAATAGTTAATAATTAATAGTTAATAGATTAGAGTTGATGGCGTGTTGTATACAGCATAGTTGTAGATAGCTGTTTAACTATAAACTCTTAACTATTAACTATAAACTGAATTGCCCGCGACACCATGACCGTCGGGGAATGGGTGGTGGAATAGATTCCCCAATCCACGGGGATTCCCGTGGAGGAGATCAGAATATCATTAAAAAAGCAAATCAGGATCCTTTTCTTCATAAATCCCGTTCAGTTGTCCCAACAACCATTCTTTCTCCAAGGGATCAATCATCTTCTGCTGGTAATAGTTTTCTATGAGATTTTTTATTTCCGCTTTATTATCGCCACGCAACAATCTGATACCCACATATCTATTCAATGATAAAAAACAAATCTTTGTGGCAACAGCATCCAAGGCCAATTGATTGTCTTTGTATTTTTGAATATATCCCGCTTCATTCCCTTTAGCAATAAATTGCTGTCTTTCAAAACAATATTCCATATAAACAACCAAATCGTCAATCCTTTGATCTCTATTCTCATATTGGTGATAATAATTATATCTGGAGATTTCTGTAATAATAAATTCTCTCTTCTTGCCAAAGTTTCCAATGATATCATTTTGACAAGTGTCCAGCATTGCAAATACGGTATCATATTCATGAAGCAACCTCAACACAGTCAATCTCCAACCAAACAATACTTTTTTGTTGTCATCATTTTGAGGAACATTTTTCAAACAATCCAATGCAGCATATAGTAAAGATGTATCATGAGTAACTTTGTACTGGTGAACATCATTAGTAATCATTTCGTACCAACCATTTTCTTTTTCATATTCTTCATGCATTTCATAGGCCTTTTTTATAAAAGGGTTGGAACATGAAAGAATGGTGATTGAAAAGACTGATAATAAAAAAATATTTGGCTTCATAACATTTATTTTAGGTAACCTCTAAAATTAATTTATTTTACTGTTTCATCGCAGCTGGCAGCCGAGGTTATTAAAACCGCCAGACCACAACGGTTTTTTTTAATTTCGATTTGCAAAAGTAATCATTTTTACAATACAATCACGTCATTCTTTCGCTTTTAATACTATATATATATATCAATGTGTTACGAATAAAGCCAAACGCATGTTCCACGTGCGGCGGGACGTATCCGGCAAACGGCCAATATCGCATCCGGGAAAACCGTTTTTGTTACCGTTACCGTAGAGACGCACGGCCGTGCGTCTCTACAATTTTGCCCTGTAATACAGCGTTGAACAATTCGATTCGGTGAATAACTTTTGTGCGGTCTGCTGCAAGGATTCCGCCGTCACCGCCTCATAAAAGGCCTCCTCATCATTGTAGCGTTCAGCCCTGTCCAACAACTCAAAAATGCCAAGGTTCATCGCCTTGTCCTGCACCTGCAGGTCGGCATAGCAGAGCAGCGTGGCGATCTGGTTCTTGGTCTTGCGCAGCTCCTCCGGCTCCACCGGAACACGGCACAACAGCTCCAGCTCCTCCTGAATGGCGGCATCTGCGTCAGCCAACGGTACACCCTCGTCAGGATTGCCTGAAACAATGAACAGACCTTCGTCAAAAGAGCCTGAAACATACGAGGATATATTGGAGAAGAGCCGCTTTTCCTCAACCAGACGGCGTTGCAGCCGCGCCGATTTCCCATTTGAAAGGATATCGGAAAGCATATCGGTAGGATAGTATTCCGCAACCGCACGGGGGCAGCAATGGTATGCCTTTACAATCATATCGGCAGGCACATCACGCTCCACCTCCAGAAAACGCGGGGCGGTCTGCGCAGGCTCCGCAGGCAGGCAACGCACAAACTCCGCACCGGCGGGAATATCCCCGAACCATTTCTCCACCAAGGCTTTGACATGCCCCAAATCAAAATCACCGGCAATGGTCAGCACGGCGCGGTTCGGCCGGTAGAAACGGTAAAAGAAATCCTTAACCTGATCCATGGTGGCCTCCGCAATGTGGCGCAAATCCATCCCGATGGTATTCCACCGGTACGGATGAACCTGGTAGGCAAGAGGTTTGAGCAAAAGCATCACATCCCCGTAAGGCTGGTTCAGATACGACTGCTTGAACTCCTCCATCACCACCTTGCGCTGCACCTCCAGGCTCTCCACAGAAAAGGCAAGACGGTTCATCCTGTCCGACTCCAGCCAGAGTGCGGTTTCAAGATTCACCACAGGCACAGTAAGGTAATAGTCGGTCAGATCGGTGTTGGTGAAGGCATTGTTCTCGCCACCAGCCTGCTGCAGCTGCGTGTCAAAGTCGGGAATATGCTCCGAACCGCCGAACATCAGATGCTCGAACAGATGCGCGAAACCGGTATGTTCCGGATCCTCGTCCCGCGACCCGACATCGTATGCCACGTTGACCGCCGCAATAGGCGTGGTGGAGTCGCGGTGCAAAATCACGCGCAACCCGTTGTCCAAAGTATATTTCTCAAACGAAATCATCTCAACCCACCTTCAATTGGCCGACTAACTCCCTGACGGAGCCGATGTTCTTACGCTCCAGATATGCGGCGATGCCATCCACAATCTCCATGGTCACACGCGGATTGATGAAATTGGCCGTACCGACCTGGATGGCCGTTGCACCGGCAAGGAAAAACTCAATCGCATCGGTGGCGTTCATGATGCCGCCCAATCCAATAATCGGCACTTTTACAGCGTGATACACCTGCCACACCATACGCAGGGCGATTGGCTTGACGCAGGCGCCTGACAATCCGCCCGTCACGGTGGAGAGCACCGGACGCTGCGTCTCCGAATTTACCGCCATGCCCAACAGCGTGTTAATCAGCGAGACGGCATCAGCCCCCTCCGCCTCAACAGCCTTTGCAATGGAAGCGATGTCGGTGACATTTGGGGAAAGCTTTACAACAAGTGTTCTCGGGTATGCCCTCCGGACTGCGGCGACCACCCTTCCCGCCGCCTCGCAGGAGGTTCCGAAGGCCATGCCGCCCGCCTTCACATTGGGACAGGAAATGTTCAGCTCAATGGCGGGAACCCTTTCCAATCCGGCAAGCTTTTCCGCCGCCGCCACATAATCCTCTATCGAGGAACCTGACAGATTAACCAGCACATTCGTATCCAAATCCTTGATTCTTGGATATATTTGCCCGATAAAATAATCCACGCCCTTGTTCTGCAGACCTACAGCGTTCAACATGCCCGCAGGTGTCTCCGCCATGCGCGGATAAGGGTTGCCATCGCGAGGATTCAGCGTTGTCCCTTTGACAATGAAGCCGCCGAGACGCTCCAAATCCACAAAATCGGCAAACTCCTCCCCGTAACCGAAAGTTCCGGATGCGGTTAGCACGGGGTTCTTAAACCGCAACTCCCCTATATTGACCGACAAATCCATAATGTTACTCTATAATCCTGTAAGCATGTTCAAAGCGCCGGGCAGCATACGGATATGGTAGTCCGCCGTAGGGAGGGTGTCCCCCTCGATTTCGCCCAGCAGCGGCCTGTCCGACTCCAAATATATGTCAGAAGCCTCGGTGTAGGTGATTTCCGGCAGATGTCCGAGCTTTCCGCTGTACAGGTTCTTGACATTCCTAATCACTTTAAAAGGAGATATTTTCCTGAGACGCATGATGTTGAACAACCCGTCCGCAGGATTGGCCATCGGCACCTGCATCATGCCGTTGCCGTTATAGCGGCAATTCCCGACCGCAATCGAAAACAGGGACTCCTCCACCGTCTCACGCTCCGTCCTGATGCGGACCTTCTGTGCCTTGTGGGAGAAAAGCACCTTGAACAGGGTCAGCAGGTAGACGGCCTTCAGGTTGATGCGAGACCGCGTCTGCGCCGTCTTGTGGATGATGGCGGCATCGAACCCGAAACCTGCAATGTTGATGAAATGGTGCCGCGAACTCACCTGCCCGTCATGAAGGCATTCGACCAGCCCGATGTCATGGCGGACAAACTGCCCGCGCAGCAGAATGTTGATGGATTCCATGTATGGCCTCGGATAATGGTGCGTGCGGCACCAGTCGTTTCCGGTCCCCAAGGGAAGCACCGCCAGATAAACCTCCTCGGAGGGCACGCCGGAATTCATGATGCCGTCCACAATCTGGTTTACAGTGCCGTCACCGCCCATCGCCATAAGGTGACGGTGCCCGTTACGGCACAATTCCGCCGCCAGTTTTTTCCCGGATTCGGCATCATCGGTGATGTAGAACTGGTAGTCCAGCTGCAGCTCGTCCAATTTTACGGCAATCTCCTCCCAATGCTTGTAGCAGGAATTGGAGAGCGCGTTCGGATTGGCGATGATCTGCCACGAATGGTCAAAAATGGCCACATTCTCCTTTTTAAGACTGACTGTCGTTTCCATCATGCCTCCTTTTCCGTATCCTTATCCTCCTCCACAGCATCCTTATACTCGCGGACCCCTTTGCCGAGACCGCGCATCAGCTCCGGAATTTTACGGCCGCCGAACAGCAGCAGCACTATCAGCAGGATGATCAGTATTTCCGGTACCCCTATGAATCCAAGTGTTTGCATGGTATCTTTATCTGATGATGTTCAAATTGCAAAAGTAATCATTTATCAAAGATTTTTTTCCGGTTTTGAAAAATATTTTGCCTTTTTTTCCGCTAATGATAAAAATATTCCGAAGATGACGGCAGAAATCATTCTCAGCGACCAATACAACCCTTATCTGAACCTTGCTGTGGAGCAGGCTCTGTTTCGCGACACCCCGTCAGACACAGTGGTTATGTACCTGTGGCGTAACCGGCGGACCGTAGTTATCGGCCGGCATCAGAACCCATACGCGGAATGCCATGTGGAGCAGCTGCTGGCGGACGGCGGACATCTGATGCGCCGCACCACGGGCGGCGGGGCGGTCTACCACGACCTTGGGAACCTGAACTTCACCTTTGTGGCTTCCCATGAATTGTACGATACTGGGAGACAGTTCTCCGTGCTTCAGAACGCACTCAAACATTTCGGACTGGAAACAGTATGCTCCGGACGCAACGACATGCTTTACCAGGGCAGGAAATTCTCCGGCAACGCCTTCTCCGTCGGGAAAAACAACAGGCTGCACCACGGCACACTGCTGATCAGGACCGACATGGAGGAGCTGCAACGCTACCTGAAACCGAAACCCTCCAAACTGCACAAGCATGGGGTGTCATCCGTTGAAAGCCGCGTCATTAATTTGTCGGAGGTGGCGGAGATAACCTCCGAGAACATTGTGCCGCCGCTGATGGAGGCGTTCCAGAGCGTTTATGGGGAGAAAGCACAAACACGCCCTTTCACCGGATGCTGCACGGAGAAGGTGCTTGCCGAGGCGCGCCAGCTGGCGGATGACGGCTTTGTATATGGAAGCTGGCGGCAGTTCCGCGCCCAACGCAGCGGGGAGTTTGCATGGGGCGGTGTGGAGATGGAGCTGGAAATCAGCGAGGCCGACCGCCGCATCCTGCATGTGGAAATCGCCACCGACTGCCTGCTTCCGAACACTATTGAAAAGGCCAAACAGCTGCTGACCGGTGCGGATGCGGAGACAATGCCCGCCTTTTCCGCCTCTTCCGCCGAAGAGAAAACCATTCTGGACGACATCATGCAATTGGTTTACGCATAGCAGAAAATGATGCAGACGGACAACGACATACAACAGCGTGACGCGAAATACCGCATGATGACTGAGGCACCGGTAAGGCGGTTGGTGCTGAAAATGGCCGTCCCGACCGTCATCAGCATGATGGTGACGGCCATCTACAACGTTGCGGACGCGGCCTTTGTCGGCCACCTCAGCACCGAAGCCACGGCTGCTGTCGGCATCTCCTTCGCCTACATGACCTTCATCCAGGCGATCGGCTTCTTTTTCGGACACGGCTCCGGCAACTTCATTGCACGCGCCTTGGGCGCAAAAAACGGTGCGCACGCCGAAAGGATGGCGGCCACCGGCTTTTTCAGCGCAGTCATTCTCGGTACCGCCGCCGCCGTCCTGGGCTGCATTTTCCTCCACCCGCTATGCCGCCTGCTTGGCGCCACACCCGAAATTGAAGCGGACGCAAACCGGTATCTTGTCTATATACTTGCCGCCACCCCCATCATGATGTCCTGCCTGGTGATGAACAACCAGCTGCGGCTGCAGGGGAGCGCCCAGTACGCCATGATCGGCCTTGTCTCCGGAGCGGTGCTGAACATCTTTTTGGACCCGCTCTTCATTTTTGTCTTTGACTGGGGCGTGTCAGGTGCGGCAGCGGCCACCTTCTGCAGCCAGTTCTTCTCATGGCTGCTGCTCATGCATGGCATCCGGAGGGCGGGCAATGTGCATATACGCTTCCGGAACTTCACACCCACAGGCTATTACTACAAGGAGATTGCGCGGGGCGGCCTGCCATCGCTCTGCCGCCAGGGACTCATCTGCCTTTCAACAGTCTGCCTGAACCGCGCCGCCGCAGTATATGCGGCACCGGGCTGCGAGGCCTCCACCATCGCCGCCTTCGCCGTGGTCTCCCGCATCATGATGTTCGCCTTCTCAGTGATTCTGGGCATCGGGCAGGGATTCCAGCCGGTCTGCGGATTCAACTACGGTGCGGGGAAATTCGGACGGGTGCGCGAGGCGCTGCTGTTCTGCATGAGCCTCTCCACACTGCTGCTGCTGATTATGGCAGCGGCGGGGTTCCTCTTCTCACCGCAGCTCATAGCCTTTTTCCGGAAGGAGGATCCGGAGCTGATTGCGGTCGGGGTAAAGGTGCTGCGCTGGCAGTGCGCCGTCTTCCCGCTGATCGGTGTAACCACCGCAACCAACATGTATTTCCAGACCACCGGCCAGGTGTTCCGCGCAACATTGCTTTCAGTCTGCCGGCAGGGACTATTTTTCCTGCCCGTGCTGTTTGTGGTGCCGATTTTTTTCGGACTTCCCGGCCTGATGGCCACACAGGGCATTGCCGACCTGCTGACCTTCATTTTCACCCTGCCGTTCGCACTCTCCGCTGCCCGCGACCTGCAACGGAAAGCCGACACCACAGCCGCATAATCCTCATTTCATACAAATAATTAATGTTTTTTCGGAATCTGTCCCGACAAATGCATATTTTTTGTACTTTTGTATTTGAATTTAAATTGACACATCATGAAAAGATTTGTATTTTCAGCACTCTTTTTCGCCTTATTGGCCAGCGGTTTCGCCCAGCAGGAGGCGGCCACCCTCCCTTCCGTCAACCTGAAGACACTTGATGGGAAAAAGTTCAACACCGCCGACATCAGCAACGACGGCAAGCCGATCATCATCTGCTTTTTCGCCACCTGGTGCAAACCCTGCATGGTGGAGCTGAAAACCATCGCCGAATCATACGAGGAATGGCAGGAGGAGACCGGCGTGAAAATATATGCCGTCTCCATCGACGACAGCCGCTCCAGCGGAAAGGTCGCCCCGCTTGTAAGCGGACAATCCTGGGAATATGAGGTGCTGCTGGATGAAAATTCGGACTTCAAACGTGCCATGAATGTTGGCGACATCCCGCACACCTTCATCCTGAACGGCAAAAGGGAGATTGTGTACCAGCACGCCTCCTATGCGCCCGGTGTGGAACAGGAATACATTGAAAAAGTGAAAGAGATTCTCCAACAGGAAAAACAGGCTGAATAATGCACAGATTCACACGGATAACACTGTCTGCCATGCTGCTTGCCGGCAGCATGCTCTCATACGGGCAGTCCCTGCTCCAGCATGGGAAGGTCAGCGGCAACATCCAGATGAACGCCCAGTATTATATTGAGGACAGCATAATCGGGGCGGAAAAGGTGAACAACAAGGTAAGGACCAACACCTTCGCCAACATCCAATACAACAACGGCGGATTCGCCGCAGGGCTGCGCTATGAATACTATGCCCAACCGCTGCTCGACTTTGAAAAAATCGGCTACGTTGGCGAGGGGATACCATACTATTATTTCTCCTATACCACGGAAAACATTGAGGTTGTGCTGGGCAGCTTTTACGAGCAGTTCGGCAGCGGGCTCACCTACCGCTCCTACGAGGATCGCAACCTCGGCTTCGACAACGCCACACGCGGTATCAAAATCAAGGCACGTCCCTTCAAGGGTATCACACTGACAGGCATTTGGGGCAAACAGCGGAATCTGTTCGAATATACAGGCCAGATACGCGGCATGGATGCCGACATTTCGTTCAACGATATGTGCCCGAAAATAGGTGAAAGCCCTTTCCGGTTGGGAATTGGAGGAAACTTTGTGAGCAAATACGAGGCGGACAACGATCCGGAATATCGTCTGCCCGAAAACGTGGCCGCCTTCTCCGGAAGGGCGAACATCGGCTATAAAAAGTTCAATATTGAAGGGGAATACGCCTACAAGTTCAACGACCCCTCCACTTTGAACAACATGATTTACAAGCCTGGCAACGCCCTGCTGCTGACCGCATCATACGCAACGAAAGGGTTAGGCATCTACCTGACCGGCCTGCGCACCGACAACTTCGATTTCCGCAACAAGCGCACTGCCTTGCTGAACAATCACATGATCAACTACATCCCCACACTGACCAAGGAGCACACCTACGCGCTCTCCTCAATGTACGCCTATTCCTCACAACCGCTGGGGCAAACCGGTTTCCAGGCGGAGGTGCAGTATAAGATTCCCAAAAAGACCCTGCTCGGCGGCAAATACGGCACCGACATCGCTGTCAACTACTCACTCATCCACGGGATAGAGAGGGATATCCTGCCTGAAGTGCAGGAGAACGGCGGTGACATGGGCGGCACACTCGGATACAGTTCCCCATTCTTCGGCACGGACCTGCTCTACTTCGAGGATTTCAATGTGGAGGTAGGGCATAAGTTCAACAAGAGCTGGAAGCTGATCATGAGCTACATCTACCTGGACTACAACATGAGCGTGCTGGAAGGCCATGGGGGTAACGTGCAATCCCACATTGTAATCGGGGACCTCACATATAAGATCAACGCCAAAAACGCGCTCCGCATGGAGCTGCAGCACCTCTCCACCAAGGAGGACGATGGGAGCTGGGCATACGGCCAGCTGGAATACAGCATAGCTCCGAAGTGGTTCATTTCGGTGCTGGACCGTTGGAACTACGGAAACCCCGTGGAGGCCAAACGGGTGCATTATTATAATGTCAGCGGCACTTTCGTGCACAAGGCCACCAAGGTGACACTCGGTTTCGGCAAGCAGTACGAAGGTATCCTTTGCGTAGGCGGTGTCTGCCGTCAGGTGCCGGCCTCCTACGGCATGAACCTGCAGGTGGTCACCAGTTTTTAACCTGAAAAAAAATGTTTATGAAGAAATTGACTGTTTTTTTCATTGCAATATGCACCGGAATCCTTTTCCTGCAATGCGACAAGATTGAGGAGCCGTTCAAGGAGCCATCCGGACAGAAGGTGTCGGCCGACACCCCCTATTTTGAAGTCCGGACAGATTTCATCCAAAAATACCTGCTGGAGGACTTTACAGGGCACACCTGCCTTAACTGCCCGAAAGCCCACACCATAATGAAGGAGATGCAGGATGCCATGAAGGATACGCTGATCTGCATGGCCGTACACTGCGGCAACTTTGCCGAACCCGGCGACGCCCCCTACACCGCCGACTACAGGACCGCATTGGGCAACTATCTGGCCTCCCATTTTTCGGTGAGCGGACTGCCCAAGGGCATGATCAGCCGCAGGCAGTTCAACGGCAAACGGGTGCTGAACTATTCGGAATGGAAGGCCGACATGGCCTCCGTGCCCCGTCTGCAGGCGGAAATCGGCATACAGATTAAGGACACCACGGTGCCGTCACATCCGGACACCACCTACATCTTTGTGAAAACAACCTGGCTGAAAGGGACGGAACGGCCTATGAGGCTTTCGGTTGTGCTGCTGGAGGACAGCATCGTATCCGCACAGAAGCAGCCGGACCTGAGTGTAATCGGCGACTATGTGCACAACCACATGCTGCGCGCCAGCCTCAGCCCGATAGAGGGCACCGTGCTGAACACGGAGGGGAAAAGGGAGAAGGGTGAATCCGACATACGCGCCTATGCGCTGTACCGGAATCCTGTCTGGCAATGGAAACACTGCCACATAGTGGCAATGGTCATCGATACGGAGACGGAGGAGATCCTTCAGGTGGAAAAGATTCATCTTGAACAATAACAATACAAAATGATGTTTGTCAAAAAAGAGGTTTGTCAAATTCATTCATTAACAAATTTTAAAACACTGCATTATGTCTAACGAAAACGACAACAGCAAAAAAATGGAAGTGCTGAACGCCACCCTTGAGCGTTTGGAGAAAATATACGGTAAAGGTTCCGTCATGCGTTTGGGAGACACTCCGCACGAAGCCATGGATGTGATTTCCACCGGCTCGCTCGGCCTTGACATCGCCCTTGGCGTGGGCGGACTGCCCAAAGGCAGGGTCATCGAGATTTTCGGACCGGAATCCTCCGGTAAGACCACTCTTGCCCTGCACGCCATCTCCGAAGCACAGAAAAACGGCGGAATTGCCGCCTTCATCGATGCAGAGCATGCCTTTGACCGCTTTTATGCGGAGAAATTGGGCGTGGACATCAACAACCTGCTGATTTCCCAACCGGACAACGGGGAGCAGGCGTTGGAAATCGCCGACAACCTTATCCGCTCCGGCGCCATCGACATCCTGGTGGTGGACTCCGTGGCGGCACTGACCCCAAAAAGCGAAATTGAAGGGGAGATGGGCGACTCCAAAATGGGACTCCAGGCACGGCTGATGTCCCAAGCCATGCGCAAACTTACCGCCACAATCAGCAAAACCAACTGCTGCTGCATCTTCATCAACCAGCTGCGTGAGAAAATCGGTGTGATGTTCGGCAATCCGGAGACAACAACAGGCGGCAACGCCCTGAAGTTCTACGCTTCCGTCCGCATTGACATCCGCCGCCAGACCCAAATCAAAGAGGGAGAGAACGTGGTAGGCAACCATGTGAAAGTCAAAGTGATCAAAAACAAGGTGGCCCCTCCATTCCGCACCGCCGAATTCGACATTGTCTACGGAGAGGGCATTTCCAAAGCGGGCGAAATAATCGACATGGGTGTGGAATACAATGTGATCAAAAAGAGCGGCTCCTGGTTCTCCTACAACGACGCCAAACTGGCACAGGGACGGGAGGCCGCAAAGCAGATTGTCAATGACAATCCGGAACTGATGAAGGAACTGGAAGATAAAATCAAGGAGGCAATCCAAGCTCAAGAAAACTGATATGAGACAACTACAAGCAACCGGCCTGCTGCTGTGCCTGCTCATGGCGGCGGCCGGTATTTCCTGCAGACACAGTGCGGCGGACCATCGTTATGAAGGCCTGGACACCGCATTGGTGCAACTCTACAAACAACTGGAAAAGCATCCGAAAGATGCGGACCTGCACATGAAGCTGTCCGATTACTACAAAGAGAGAATGCTGCTGGACAGCGCACTGAACCACGCCCTGATTTCTGTCCGTCTTGACTCGAACAACGCGGACCGCTACGTGCAGCTTTCCGACATTTATCTGGCTATGAAGGAGACCGATTTATGCGAGGATATGCTGGAAAAGGCCATCCGGATAGACAAAAACAACGGTGAGGCATACCTGAAACTGGCGGAGCTGCATTTCCTGTTCCGCAGGTACGACGAGGCGGATGATGTGATTTCCAAAGCATTGGCATTAAACGACTACAATCCTAAAGCACATTTTATTCAAGGCTGGATTCTTCGGGAACAGGGGGATACCTCCGCAGCCATCCGAAGCTACATGAAGGCGGTTGACCAGAATTCGCAATACTTTGAAGCCTATGAGGAGCTGGCACACCTCTATCATGTGCGCCACAACCCGCTCGCAATCCAGCATTACAAAAATGCGCTGCGTATACGGCCAAACGATATCCAGACCCAATACAACATGGCCATGTACTATCAGGAGACCGGGGATGACAGGCAGGCATTGGAGCAATACAACTCAATACTGCAGAGCGTTCCTAACAACCGCATAGTATTGTACAATATCGGCTGGATCCACCTGACCCGGCTGGAAGACTACGGGGAGGCCATCCGCTATTTCACCAGGGCCATCGAACAGGACACCACATATTTGGAAGCGGTATACAGTCGAGGCATTTCATTTGAATGCCAGGGAGATTATAAAAGCGCACGGCAGGATTTCGCATATACCCTGCACCTGAATCCGCAATACGAACCTGCAATTGAGGCGTTGAACCGGTTGGACAGGAAACAGGCCAAGAACTAATAGGCCAGATCAAGCACAATCGGCAGGTGGTCGGAGAAACCGCCCTTGTAATCCCGACCCACATAGGTACGCAATGGCTTCTCGCCCAAATATTTCTCATCCTTTTCCAGCATGAATGGGGCGGCGAAGATGCAAACCGGGGAGACCACACGGTAGGGCGCATCCGGCATGGTGAGCGTGGGTGTCACCACAAACTGGTCCAGAACAGACCAGTGCCGATGGTATTTGTGCGTGCCCACCTTCCCCTTCATATAAGGATACATTAAATTAATAAGCTCGCCCTTCCCCACATGGCCGGCATCCAGCGTGGCCCTCAAACCGTAACGCATGCTGCTGTCCGCAGGCGTGTCGTTGAAATCGCCCATCACCAGCACGCAGGCCTGCGGCTGGAAATTCAGAATGGAATCGATCCTCCCGCGCAAAACGGTCGCTATATGCATCCGCTTATGCTCCGTAGCCTTGTAACCGGCATAGCGTGAAGTAAAATGGTTCACAAACAGATGCAGCGTGTCGGAGGAGCCTTTTGCAACCCCCTTCACATACAGTATATCGCGGGTTGAGGAGCCGGGCTGGAAGGAAAACCTTACCGCGACAGGCTCCGCATGGCAGAGCTGGAACCGCTCCGGACGGTACAGCAGTGCCACATCTATGCCACGCGGGTCCGGAGAATCAAAATGCACATATTTGTACTTTGCCCTCTTCAGGGCGGTTTTGTAAAGCAAAGTCTTCAGCACACTGCTGTTTTCCACCTCCGCCAGACCTACAATGTCCGGATAGTCCCAACCGCCTGCCGCAACAAGGACCTTTGCTATCTGATCCGCCTTATGGTAATAGCGTCTGGTGTCCCAATGGTATGTTCCCTCCGGCAGGAACTCGTTGTCGTTTGTCAGGGAATCGTCCACACAGTCGAAAAAATTCTCCAGATTGTAGAAGCATACACGCAAGGTGCGGGTGCGGGCAGTGTCTGACCAGCAGGGGCAGAATGAGAGCTCCGGCTGTGAGCAGCCGACAAGGCAGAGTGCCAGTAAAACTGAAAACAAAAGAATTCTTTTCATATATCAGGGTTTTAGTGAGTCATGTTGATGCACGGTTATATGTTGTCCTCCGCATACCATTCCGCATAGGAGGTTGCGGTCTCGCCCAGACGGAGGCTGTGCAGCCGCACATTCGGCGGCAGCTGCTGACGCAACATCTCCGCAAAATGCAGCAGCATCCGTTCCGATGTCGGCTGGTACGGAACAAGCTCCACCTTACGGTAATGCCTGCACAATTGCGCCACAAGCTCCCGGTCGCTCTGACTGTTCAGTACAAGCGCATGGTCAAACCGTTCGACAATGCAGGCATTCACTATTCTTTTCAAATCGGAAAAATCCATCAGCATGCCGCATTTCGGGGAATCAGTCGCGGTGGCCGGCTCACCGGTCACCGTAACCCGCAACTCATAGGAATGGCCATGAATGTTGCTGCACAAGCCGTCATATCCCATCAGTGCATGGGCCATCTCGAACCGGAATATCTTGGTGATGCGGACCTTTTCCATAATTATCCGATTTGTGCAACCGCCCAATCCAGCGCATCCTGCAGCCATTGCGGGTCAATGGGGGGAATCTGCCCTTTCTCGGTAAGCAGCCCCATCATGGAGCGCACCTCCGCAATGTCCCTCCGGGTGGCCTCATACGCCTCCTCCCAACTCATAGGATTACGGGCAAGCCCCTCCTTACTGGCCTGCACGGCCACATCGGCCGCAACCTTCGGAAACATTTCGGTTTCGGTCATTTTCGGGATTATATCCTCCGTGCTGATACCCCGCGCCTCGGCAAAATCGGCAATGGAATGCGCGGCGGCAATGGCCATGCTGTCGGAAATCGCCTTGGCATGAACTAACAGCGTGCCCTTAAGAATTGCGGGGAAACAGACGGAATTGTTCACCTGGTTGGGGAAGTCGCCCCGGCCGGTAGCCACGATGTAGGCACCGGCAGCCTTGGCTTCTGAGGGATAAATCTCCGGCACCGGATTGGCGCAGGCGAAGACAATCGACTTCGGCGCCATCGAGGCGATCCATTCCGGACGGATGGTGCCCGGGCCGGGCTTGGAGGCTGCCACAACGATGTCTGCGTCACGGAAGGCATCCTCTTCGGTCAGAATATGGTCAGGATTGGTGATCCGGCTCAACTCCCACTGACGGTAGAAGTTGGGGTTGGTGCGATAATCCTCCCTCCCGTCGTGGAGCGTGCCCTTGCTGGAAAAAATCACCATCTTTTTCGGGTCCGCCCCGTCTGTTATCATAAGCCTTGCAATGCTGGTGTTGGCCGCACCGGCACCATACAACACTATTTTGCACTCGGAGAGCTTTTTTCCTGCCAGCTTCAGGGCATTCAGGACACCCGCCAGCGTAACGCAGGCGGTACCCTGGGCGTCATCGTGCCACACCGGAATCTCGCAGCTTTCGCGCAGCTCGTCCAGCACACGGTAACAGTTGGGATGGGAGATGTCTTCCAGATTGATGGCTCCGAACGAAGGCTGCACCATCTTAACAAATTCAATGATTTTTTCGGCGGAATGGCTTCCGTCCGCGGTACGGCTGTCCATGCAGAGCGCCACCGCGTCGATTCCTCCAAGATATTTCATCAGGAAGGCCTTGCCCTCCATTACGCCCAGTCCGCCCGGAGGCGTGCAGTCGCCGTCACCCAGCACACGGGTGGAATCGCTGACCACCGCCACAAGATTGTGACGGTTGCTCAACCCGTATGACGTCTTGTTATCATCGCGGATGGTGGTGGAAACCGATGAGACGCCCGGGGTGTACCACACGTTGAACCAGTTGAAGCCGGGCAGCGGCACCTTTGGCAGCGTCTGCATCTTTCCGCGGTAATGCTCATGCGCGATCAAAGACAGTTTTTTATAGAATAATGTCTTGCATTTTTCCTTTTCCGCCTGTGAGAAGGTGTCGGGAAAACACTCCTGCAAATTGCTCAAATCCTCTTTTATCATGTTCGTCTGTTTTTTTATCAAAGTGCAAAAATACCACTTTTATCAATACCATGATGGGCTTCCGCCAAAAAAGCGCGCAAAAATAAAAATGCGGAAATGTGGCGCGCATATTCGCTTTTCAAGTAACTTTGCATTTTTGTTAACGAAACACGCTCACATAAATTAATCGGACAATGAAAATACAGTTTTTAGGGGCTGTCGGCGAAGTGACCGGAAGCAAATTTCTGATTACCACCAACCACGGTAAAAAAATCCTGCTGGATTGCGGAATGTACCAGGGAAAAGGGCTGGAGACCGATTCCATGAACCGCGATCTGGGTTTCGACCCGGAAGAGATTGACATAATACTGCTCTCCCACGCGCACATCGACCATTCAGGCCTGATCCCATACATCTGCAAACTCGGCTTCAAAGGGAAGATATACTGCACCCATGCCACGCGGGACCTCTGCTCCATCATGCTGCCGGATGCCGGCAAGATTCAGGAGAGCGATATCATAGACTTCAACAAAAAACAGGCGTCGAAAGGTCTGCCGGAGGCGGAACCACTCTACACCGCACGGGACGCATTCGCCTGCCTGCGCTACTTTATAAGTATGCCCACGGAACTTAAAATCACCATTGAAAATGATGTCCAGGTGGCATTCCACGATACGGGACATATTCTGGGAGGTTCCGCAATTGTTTTGTATTTCAACGAGGACGGCAAAGAAAAAAGTCTCTGCTACACAGGAGACATCGGCCGGTACAACAAGCACCTGCTGAAAAACCCCTCGCCCTTCCCACAGGTGGACTACCTCATTACCGAATCCACCTACGGCGACCGCAAACACGAGCCGATCCCCAAAGCGGAGGAGAAACTGGCACAGGTGGTGCAGGAGACATGTGTGAAGAACCTGGGCAAGCTGCTGATCCCATCCTTTGCCATAGGACGCTGTCAGGAAATAATTTACATCCTTAACCTGTTGAAAAAGGCGAACCGTCTTCCCGATGTGCCCATTTTCATCGACAGCCCGCTTGCCGTTTCCGCCACCGACATATACCGTCTTCATACCGAATGCTTCAAGGACGATATTTTGGACCTCATCCGTACCCAGAAGGACCCCTTCGGTTTCGACAACCTTTTTTATGTGCGCACCAAGGAGGATTCCAAACGGCTGAACACACACAACCGCCCCTGCATCATCATCTCGGCATCAGGCATGATGGAGGCAGGACGTATCAAGCACCATCTGGCCAACAATATCGAGAACCGGCGCACAACCGTGCTGGTGGTCGGCTATTGCTCACCCAACACCTTGGGACATAAGATTGCACGTGGTGACAAAGTGGTTTCAATATACGGCAACAAATATCAGGTGAACGCGCAGATACGTGAAATCGACGCCCTCTCCGGCCATGGCGACTATGAAGAGATGGCACGCTACCTCTCCTGCCAGAATCCGGCAGCCGTAAAAAAACTTTTTCTGGTGCATGGCGAGCGCCCCGCACAGGAAGTTTACAGGAACTATCTGCATACCAGAGGTTTCCAAAACATTCTGATTCCGGATTTCCGGAGCGAGGTAATTTTGTGAAAATTTTTTTCAAAATGATGCAACAAAAGGCGCCTTAACATCATCTGTAAGGTGAAGGCAAACGGAAAGCAAATGGCCATGTCGGACGAGTATCTTTTGGAAGGCTGCCTGAAACGCGACAACAGTTGCAGGGAGGCATTATATCGGAAATACTCCAAAGATTTGTACCAATTCGCATTACGTTATGCAAGCAATGCGGAGGAGGCCGATGATGTGCTGCAGGAGGCGTTCCTTCTGATCTTTGAAAGGATTGGACAGTTCCGGAAAGAGGGTGAACTGCTGGATTGGATGCGTACCATCGTGATTCGGGCAGCGCTCACACAATACAGGCGGAACATCCGACAGTGGCGCCGCGAGTTCCAACTGTCGGAGGAGAATCCGGAAATTTGGGAGGAGGTGGCGGAAATGCCCTATGACCAAGTGGACTACAAAACTCTCCTGCACCTGATTCAGGAACTGCCGGACGGATACCGGATGGTATTCAACCTTTGCGAAGTGGAAGGATACAGCTATCAGGAGGTGGCGGAAATGCTGCGATGCAGCCAAGCCACCTGCAGGTCGCAGCTGATGCGGGCCAAATCCAAACTGCGAAAAAAAATAAAGGAATTGTATGATGATGTATAACGAAACAAATAACAGGAATTTTTCCGGCTTCCCGCCGGTACCTGAGCCCCTCCCAGCCCCACCCGAGGCGGTGTGGGAGGGAATCCGTCGCGGCATGAAGCGGAAGGATTTCTGGCATATCAAAGGTAAAGTGTTGGCAGTTGCGCTCCTTTGCGCATCCGCCACAGCCCTGTTTTTTGCAGTTAATACCGGAAGTGATACTCCGCAGCCTGCCGGAACCGCCGCACTTGCCCCGGCCACCACGCCCGAACAGTCACAAGATATCACACCACTGACGGAGACACCGGCTGAATCCTCCATCAAATCAGGGCAAACCGGCTCTCCAGCCACGACAACCGCCGCCACACTCCCCTCTGACACACAAACACCGGTAACCGAGGAACCTGTGGTTGTCCAAGTGACAGAAACAGTATCAGAGACAACACTGCCGATAAAGGAGGCTCCGATACCCTCCGCCGTACCGGCCGACAGACATCCGGAGCGCACTGTAAAAACACCGGCAACGGAGCGGGAGCAGAAACCATCGGACAACCAGACAACATCACCGGAGCCATCCGAAACTGTTCTTGCATCCTTCCCCTCCGCCTTCACACCGAACGGCGACGGCCTCAACGACACATACCGTCCGGTATTGTCCGGCGAGGTGACCCAATATCTGCTCAGAATCTACAACCGGAAAAACCAGCTGGTGTTCCAGACCACGCATCCCGAAGAGGCATGGGACGGCAACTACCGCGGCACAACCCAGCCGCACGGCGCCTACATTTGCATCTTACAATACACTTTGGCTGGCGGGGAGAGAAAGACGGAAAAGGGGGAGTTTCTGCTGCTACGGGATTAAATAATTTTATTTCCTCCCTTGATTCATCATTTTGGCGCATTTTTTGCTTAATAATTATTTTCAAAAAATGCAATGCTTATGATGAAACATATCTATCTGTTGTTTTTCCTGCTGCTGGGTGTCGTGTTGGTATGCCTGGGGCAACCCTCAAAACTGGTGGAGGACTACCGGAAACAGATTAACCAGCGGCTTCTGGCCGGCAATGCCGAAGCCCTTTCCAACTATTTCCGCGACATGGTGGAACTCTCCATCAACCAGTCTGCCGAAACCTACAGCAAGACCCAGGCGACATCCATACTGAACGACTTTTTCCAGGAGAACCCTCCAGCACAATTTGAAGAGGCTGAAAGTTGGAAGGACGAGGATGTCGTCCATGTGATCGGCACCTGCTTTTCAAGCAACAACAGCGCCTATCGCATCCATTATATCATGAAAAAAAGCGAAATGCCGGACAAATCGAAAAAGACCGGTTATCTGATATACAGTATAAACATCGAACAAACAAAGAAATGCAAAAAACATCCGAACCCCTCGAACCAATCCGAGAAATAATCCGCGCCGCACTCCGTGAAGATGTGGGCGACGGCGACCACTCCTCACTGCTCTCCATTGACCCGGAAACACAAGGCAAGTCCAAACTGCTGGTAAAGGAGGACGGTGTCCTTGCAGGTGTGGATGTCGCCCTGCAGGTCTTCAACATTGTCGACCCCGACCTGAAAACTGATGTTTTTATCAGGGACGGAAGCGAAATCCGCACTGGCGACGTGGTGTTCACCGTCTCCGGCAAGGTGCAGTCCATTCTTGTGGCGGAACGGCTTGTGCTCAACATCATGCAGCGCATGAGCGGCATCGCCACCACAACCCGCAAGTATGTGCGGTGCATTGAAGGCACGCACGCGCGTCTGCTTGACACCCGGAAAACCACCCCGAACCTCCGCATATTGGAGAAGATGGCGGTGCGCATCGGGGGCGGCTGCAACCACCGGATGGGCTTGTACGATATGATTATGCTGAAAGACAACCATATCGATTTCGCTGGCGGATTGAAGAACGCATTGGAGAAGACCAACCGCTACCTGAAGGAGAAGCATCTGGACCTGAAAGTTGAAATTGAATGCCGCTCGTTGGATGATGTGCGGCTGGCCATGTCGCTCGGCGGCTTCCACCGCATAATGTTCGACAATTTCACCCCGGAAAAGGTGCGGGAGGGTGTCGCTCTGGTGCAGGGCAGATACGAGACCGAGGCCTCCGGCGGAATCACGCTGGAGAACATCCGCGCCTACGCTGAAACCGGTGTGGACTTCATCTCCGTCGGGGCGCTGACCCATTCTGTGAAGAGTTTGGACCTGAGTTTGAAAGCCATTTCATAGCATTCACTTATGAGACGTATCCTGATTGTTGCGGCAATGCTGTCCCTTCTGCTGCATCCAAGTATGACACAGGCGCAGACGCCATCCGACACCATAACCCCAAAACCGGAATATCCGGTCCGCTACGACATAAGCGCATCCGCAGGCCCTATCTCCTATATGGGTTTGAGTGTCCTTGTATTGCGGGCCTTCATGGAGGGGCTGGCCGAAAGCCTGAACGGGACACCGCACCGGATTGACATCTTAGGAGCCTACTCGCTCCAAGGCTATTTCCAGACAAGGCCCTGGCTGCAGTTAGGCGGAAAAGCGGTGTTGGAAGGCACAAAAGATATCGTTTTCATTGATAAGGAGAAAACAATCGAGGACTACCACTTCCACATATTCTCGATATCGCTGATGCCAAGCATCCGCTTCACCTATCTGCACAAACCGATGGTACGGCTCTATTCGGGCCTTGATGCGGGTGTATGCCTGTTTTGGGAAAACAACCCGAAATCGGAGAACTCCAGCAACACGGTTATACCCGCCTTCAACCTCACACCGCTCGGGCTGCAGGTCGGCAGGACATGGTACGGCATGCTGGAGGTCAATTTCTGGAGCGATGCGATTGTGAAAGCCGGCGTGGGCTACCGCTTTAACTGATTGCTTAGGCTATGCCGTGTTACAGGTTCTTCGGTATAGTTGAATGTTACCATCGGTTGTCAGGCATTTGCTCGGAGTTCATCAATAAGTGAATCCAACGAGGAAAGGTTTTTTCCGGCGAATTTTCCCTCTTTGACTTCTTGGAAACCACGAGTGATAGTTTCTTTTATGAATTTATGCTCCGCTTCGAGATCGGTGTCCATACTGCCGATTTTCACTCCTTTGATGGCACCAAGTATCTGCCTCAGACTTGGGACAAGGCTGGAATCCTCAATGTTCAATATAATCTGTGTCATTGTATTTTTTTTTCTTTTAACGCAAACATGTGAACATTATTGCATTGCTGATTAAAAATATTTCTTTTTTTCTGCGCAGGGATAGTTCGTATCCCTTTTTTGTCTACTTTTGCATGTCAAATGGCAAAGTAAATTTATGTCAAATGGCAAAGTAAAATCATGTCAAATGGCAAAGTGAATACATGGTGTGCAATATTTAATAATCAGATAA
>CACYHG010000034.1 GCA_902774175.1 uncultured Bacteroidota bacterium | reverse complement strand
CGCGCTCCACACCACAATCGCCCACATGTAGCCCTTTCTGGTGCCGAGCCAGTCGATAATCCGCCCCGCAAAAAGCATGAAGAAGGCGTAACATAGGGAGAAAAAGGCGGTGATGGTGCCGTAATGCGCGTCAGTCCAATGGAACTCCGGCCTGATAAATTCCTCAAAGGTCAGGCTCAACACCTGACGGTCCAGATAGTTGATGGTGGTTGCTGCGAAGAGCATGGCGCAGATTACCCACCGGAAATTGCTCTTGGTTTCTTGTGTGTTCATTCGCTTGAATTTTGGCAAGGCTAATAAAAAATAACGTGATATAGGCGGCTTTTATTATATGACAAAGATTTTTTTGCCCAAAACTGCGCAGGATATTCCTTTTTACGTTATTTTTGCAGATTGTATCACATCTATATTATAGATATCGTATGAAAAGGTTTTTTTTGACGCTTGCGACACTCCTTGGTTGCGGATGCATTGCCGGCCAAGTTGTTTTACAAGAAGACATTTCCCTAAAAGACAAAAAGATTGAACGGGCTCCTGCCGGCACACGTGTGCCCGCGTCAGTGGTGCAGGTGGTGGAGACTCCTCCCCCATTGGTCACCCCGAAGGTGAGTGACATCAACAAACTTTTTGCGGTCAGCGACAACGGACGCTGGGGCATGGTCAATATGGAGGGGGAATTTGCCATCCCACCGGTATACGATGCCATGAAGGCTGTATCCTGCAGCCATGTTGCTGTAAAATACGACGGCAAATGGGGCTATCTTAACAAAAAGGGAATACTGGAAACCCCTTGCGTTCTTGAAGAGGCCTCATCGTATGAGAACGGCTATGCGCTGATACGGCAGAACGGACGTTGGGGCATGATCGACTCCACCGGCAAAAGCTGCATCCGCTGCGACTACAACCAGCTGCATCCTGTCCGGGAAGGGCTGGTGGCCGCATGCAGCGAAGGGCTTTGGGGTTTTCTGGACACCAAGGGCAGCCTTGAGATCCCCTTCGCCTACGAAGCTGTGACCGACTTCCAAAACGGACGCGCCGGATTCAAAATCAACGGGAAATGGGGCATCATGAACCGGAAGGGGGAAATCCTTATTGACGCCCGCTTTGACAATGTGGAATGGTAATGTGAACAATATGGACCCACTTCAAAACGAACAACTGCAAAACCTGCAAAGGCAGCTGGAACAGAACAGGGAGGTGGTAATCCTCATCCACCACAATCCGGACGGGGATGCATTGGGTTCCGCCCTGGCTCTTTCGATGTATTTGGAACAATACGGACACTCCTGCGAAATCCTCTCCCCAAACGCCTTTCCCGACTTTCTGCAATGGATGCCAGGAATCGGCAAGGTTCACCGCGCCGACTTGGAACCGGAATACTGCGCCGAAAAAGTGGTTAAGGCCGGGCTAATCTTTTGTCTGGACTTCAACCAGAGCAAGCGGGTGCAGGACCTGCAAATCCCACTGGAAAAGTCAAAAGCATTCAAGGCACTGATAGACCATCACATCGCACCGGAAGACCAGTTCGACTTCGTCTATTCCGTCACGGATGAGACATCATCCACATGTGAACTGGTTTACCAATTCATCGCCCATTACCGGAACGACGGTGACAAGATAACCAGGGAGATGGCGGAATGCCTCTATGCCGGCATCATGACCGACACCGGAAGCTTCAGCTACAGCTGCGACAATCCCTCCACTCACGAGACTGCCGGAAAACTCATTGCCATGCAGATCAACGGGGAGCGCATACACCGCAACATCTACGACACCTATTCCGAAAACAGGGTGCGGCTTTTAGGCTTCAGCCTGAGCGAAAGGCTGCACCTCCTGCCGGAATACGCGACCTCCTACATATACCTGACCAAAGAGGACCTGAAACGCTTCAACTACCGGCAGGGGGACACCGAAGGCATAGTGAACTATGGCCTTTCGATGAAGCCGGTGCGCTTCACCGCCTTCTTTTCGGAACGTGACGGACGAATCCGCATCTCCTTCCGTTCCAAAGGGGATTTTGATGTCAATGAATTTGCGAGGGCGCACTTCAACGGCGGAGGCCACAAGAATGCCGCCGGAGGGGAATCGTTCGACACCATGGAGGAGACAATAAGACGCTTTCTGGAGGCACTGCCAAAATATCCTGACAAACTTTGTCCGCTATGCGCCGGAGCATACGCCTTCTGATTCCGCTGGCCATGCTGCTTGCCTTCGGATGCCGGCATTCCCGCAATGAAGTTCCGACCTCCACCGGCACACCGCCTGACGAAGAGTATCTGGTCGGTGTCAACCGCGACATTGTCCGGAATGAGGCCACCAACATACGCCTGCTGATTGACAGATACGGCTGGAACATGAAGGTTGACCCCGCAGGCTATTACTATGAGATACTTGATGAGGGTCATGGCGCTCCACTGAAAAAGGGGGATAATGTGATGATGCGCTGCCGGATCACCCTGATAGACGGAACAACCGTCTTCGACTCCGGAGAGGATGACATAAAATGCCTCGTCATCGGCCGTTCGGACGAACCTGTCGGCCTGCAGGAGGCGCTGCAGCACATGAGGCACGGAGCCAAGGCCCGGCTCATACTGCCATCACACCTGGCATACGGCAGCATCGGGGACGGGGCGGACATACCTGGCTTCGCCACTTTGGTATATAATATAGAAATTATTGAATAATAATATATTAAAATTTTGCATACAATCAGACCGGCTCCCTGAAATAAATCCGTCAGGAAGCGGTTTCCATATTGCAATTTTGACTACTTTTGCAAATCATTTTTGAATAAACATTACATTAATTAAATTACAACATGAAAAGATTTTTCATCATCACAATGGCCCTTTGCGGCCTTACAGTCCTGGGCACCTCCTGCAAGGAGAAACGCCTCAAGGATTTCCAGCAGACAAAAGATGGGATGTACTACAAATTCATCTCACAGAACCAGGATGCGCGTACCGCCAACATAGGCGACTACATGTTCATGACCCTCTCCTACCGTACGGACAACGACTCCATGGTTTTCAGCGAACAGGATGTGATTGAAAAGATGCAGGAACAGCTTTTCCCCGGCGACCTTTCCGACGCCTACCGCATGATGCACGAAGGGGACGAGGCGGTTTTCGCCTTCAAAGCAGACTCCTTCCTTCTCAAATCGGGAATGCCGTCACTGCCGCCCTTCATCCAGGACACCACAATGCTTTTCTTCACAATCAAAATGAACAAGATCCGCAGTGCTACGGAAATTGATTCGGAAAAGACCGAAGAGATAAAGAGCTACATGTCCAGCCACAACCTGACAGCGGAACCCACCGAATCGGGCCTGTACTACATCGAGACCAAGGCCGGAAAAGGCAATGACCTTGTGGCAGGCGACTCTGTAAGCATACTCTACACCTTCAAGCTTGCAAACGACACCGTCTTTGACTCCTCCGATGGCAAAACCCCGCTGTATTGCATTGTGGGGCAAATGTTCCCCGGACTTAACGAGGGGCTCAGCAAAATGAAGCGCGGCGGAAAGGCTACGCTCATCATGCCTTACAAAATCGCCTTCGGTGACAGAATCAACCCTTACATCCCTGTCCCTCCCTTCTCCACAATCGTGGCTGACATCGAGGTGTTGCCGAACATTGTACGTCCGCAACCGGCACCGGCTCCGGCTCCTGTTATTGAATAACGCCTAATATTAAATAACGATGAGAAAACTTCAATTCGCCGTTTTAGGCCTGGCCGCACTGGTCATGACCGCATGCAACGACTACAAAGGGTACAAGAAGACCGAAAACGGTCTGCGCTACCGTTTCCACATCCAGAACGAAGATGCGCAAAAGGCGCAGACTGGGGATGTGATTGCAATGTCGCTGGAAATACGCAACGATAATGATTCCGTGCTGGAGAGCATCCCTGAATTACAGACAATGGTTCAGGCTCCGAAATTCCAAGGGGATTTCTTTGAGGGGCTGCAGATGATGCACGAAGGCGACTCCGCCACATTCATCATTCCGGCCAAGCAATACTTTGAGACCTACAACTATGGTAATATTCCAGATTTCGTGAACGAAAAGAGCATGTTGCGCATGACTGTATGTGTACATGCCATACGCTCGTTCGAGGTGTTCCGCACGGAGCAGATGCAGGTGATGCAGGACAAAGAGAAGGAGATGATTGCAAACTACCTGCAGGAGCATAACCTGTCTGTCGAGCCGACCGCATCCGGACTCTATTACATTGAGACCAAAGCGGGCAAGGGTGCGAACCCCACCAAAGGGAACAACTGCACGGTGCACTACCGCGGCACCCTCCTGGACGGCACCCAGTTTGACGCCTCCTACGACCGCAACGAGCCCTTCACCTTCCAACTGGGCATGGGACAGGTCATAGCCGGATGGGATGAGGCCATCTCCATGATGAAACGGGGCGGCAAGGCCACTTTGGTGCTTCCGTCCGCCATCGCATACGGCGAACGTGGCGCAGGGGATATGATCCCGCCATTCACCCCGCTGGTTTTCGAGGTGGAGCTGTTAGACTTCAAATAATAAAAAAGGCTGCCTTCCGGCAGCCTTTTTTTCATTATTACCGGCCGCGTTCGGACATCACCTCCTGCACCAGCACGCAGACCATCTGCTTCAGCTCAGCTATAAACTGTGCAGCCTCATATTTCCGGTGTTCGATGTCGCGCAGCTTTTTCTCCCAGATGCCAGTCAGCTCGGCACTTTTCAGCAGTTCGTCATGTATGAGTCCTATAAGCTCCACACCGGTCTGTGTGGGCTGGAGGCTTTTCCGCTCCTTACGGATATACTGCCGTTTGAAAAGGGTCTCTATTATGGCCGCTCTGGTTGAAGGACGGCCTATCCCGTTTTCCTTCAGCGCCTCACGCAGTGTTTCGTCCTCCACAAGTTTGCCGGCTGTCTCCATGGCACGCAGGAGCGTGGCTTCGGTATATGGTTTGGGCGGCGTAGTCTGTTTCCCTGCCAACTGCGGACGGTGCGGGCCGCTCTCCCCCTTCACGAACTGCGGGAGCAGCTTGGCCTCCTCCTCCGTTTCTCCCTCAGATGGTTCACTCTTCGTCTGCGCATAAAGCTCGCGCCAACCCGGTTGGAGCAGCTGTTTCCCTGTCGTCTTGAAGGCGACGGACTCCACCTTGCCCAGCACCGTGGTTGTGGCAAACTGGCAGTCGGGGTAGAAAACCGCAATAAAACGGCGGCAGACCTCGTCATAGACGAGCGACTCCTGCGCTCCCAGCTGGCGTGCGGCGACACCGGTGGGAATGATGGCATGATGGTCGGTCACCTTGCTGCTGTCGAACACCTTTTTGCTTTTCGGCAGCTTTTTACCGCGCAAAGGTGCCGTCAGAGCGGCATAGGCTGTCAGGCCGCCCAGAATCTGCGGGCACTTCGGGTAGATGTCATCGCTAAGATATGTGGTGTCCACCCTCGGATAGGTGGTCAGCTTTTTCTCGTACAATCCCTGGATTAGCTGGAGGGTCTGCTCGGCGGAAAAGCCGTACTTACGGTTGCATTCCACCTGCAGGGAGGTCAGGTCGAAGAGCCGTGGCGGCGCCTCCGTCCCCTTTTTCACCGACACGTCTGTCACCACAAATGGCTTTCCCGTCACAGACTGCAACGCCTCCTGCCCCGCCTCCTGCAACGGATATCTCCCCTGTGTTGCGGAAAATGTAGTTTCGCGGTATACGGTTGAAAGCACCCAATATGTCTCAGGCTTGAAATCCTTTATTTCCTGATAGCGTTTCACTATCAGCGCGAGCGTAGGTGTCTGCACCCGCCCGATGGAAAGCACCTGCCTGTTTTGTCCGTACTTTAGCGTGTAGAGGCGTGTGGCATTCATTCCGAGCAGCCAGTCTCCGATTGCACGGGCAAGCCCCGCCTCATAAAGCGGCTGGTATTCCGACTGGTCCTTCAATGTTCGGAAACCCTCACGGATAGCCTCCTCCGTCAGGGAGGAGACCCAAAGACGCTGGACCGGACAGGTGACCCCAGCCTTCTGCATCACCCAACGCTGGATCAGCTCCCCCTCCTGGCCTGCATCCCCGCAATTGACCACGCGCTCAGCCTTCTGCATCAGCCCTTCGATAATATGGAACTGCTTTTCTATGGACTGGCTGTCTATCAACTTGATTCCGAAGCGGGCAGGCAGCATTGGCAGACGGCTCAAAGCCCACGGTTTCCACAATGGGGTGTAGTCGTGGGGCTCCTTCAGAGTGCAAAGGTGGCCGAAAGTCCATGTAACCTGATATCCGTTCCCCTCAAGGTATCCGTCATGCGACCGGTCCGCACCAAGCACATGGGCTATTTCCCGCGCAACACTCGGTTTTTCCGCAATACAGACAATCATGTTTGGAAAAAATTAAAAAAAATGCATGGACACATTTCTGTATCCCTGCATAAATGTGTATTCCGGATTATTTTGCAGCCTCAAACCCGGCATGGATGGCATTCAGGTTGGCTTCAACCACAGCCTCGCCCTTACGGTCGAAAATGTGGTGTATGGCCGCCTCCAGCTTCTCCATGGCAATGCCAAGATATGGGACCGCAGCACCGAGCAGGACCATGTTGGAACGTGCGTTCACCTTCTTTGCCACTTCGTTGGAATTGAAGACCACCCTGTTTTTGATCTTACCTATCTCAGCCATCACCTTATCCATGTCAGGATAGTTCTTAATGTTGACGAAAGGTTCCGAATTGGTGATCACGCAGCCATCCTCGGAGAGGAACGGCAGATAGCGGAGCGCCTCCATCGGCTCGGAAGAGAGAATGATGTCGGCCTTCCCTTCGGGGATCACATCCGCGAAAATGGGTTTGTCGGAAAGGCGGAGGTGGGAGAAAACCGAACCGCCGCGCTGCGACATGCCGTGGATTTCAGACTGTTTCAGATACAAGTTCTCGTTCAATGCCGCATCGGAAATGATTTTCGCCACGGAGACGATTCCGTCGCCACCGACACCGCACAGTATGATATCTTTCTTCATGTTGTTATCTCCTATTGATTAATGACTGCATTATTTTTTTTCACCAAGATGTTTTTTGAGCTCCACGAGACATGTGCGGTGAGGGATGATTACGGAGACACCGTTGTAGGCAACCTCCTCGGCAATAACCTTCACATTCTCGGCATGGTTCTTCGGCAGCGGGATTATGTCGCGGATATGCTCCGGCTCCACACCCAGACCCTCGCAGATGCGGCGGATCTTGTTATGGGCTGATGAGGGCTGTCCGCCGGTCATGGCGGTGATGTCGTTGTCAAGAATCATGATAACAACGTTAGCCTTTTCATTTACACAATCCAACAGGCCGGTCAGACCGCTGTGGCCGAACGTGCCGTCACCGATAACCGCGCAGGATGGGAATACACCGGCCTCGGAAGCACCCTTCGCCATTGTGATGGAGGCACCCATGCAGACAGTGGTGTCGATGGCCTTCATGTTGAATCCCAAAGTGTAGCAACCGATGTCGCCGAACACTTTGCCATGCTCATACTGTGCCATCACCTCGTTAAGTGCGTTATAGCTGTCAATGTGCGGGCAGCCCTGGCACAGTGCGGGCGGACGGTTGGTCACAACATCCGGAACAGCCGGACCGGTGGTCATCGGCAGCTTCAGCGCCTTGGCGATTTTCTCGGCATTGAGCTCGCCGTCGCGGCGGATTGTCTCGTCCAGACGACCCATGACCTTCTTGCCTTTGCCGAGGTATCCCTTGATCTGCTCCTCAATGAAAGGCTGTCCGTCCTCAAGGACCAGCAATTCGTCGCACTCGTCATATAGCTTGCTCAACATGTCGTAAGGCAGCGGATATTGCGTGATTTTCACCACAGGATAGGGACATCCGCCCTGGAAGTTCTCCATCAGGTAGTTGAAGGCGATGCCGCTGGTGATGACACCCAAACGCTTGTCGCTCCCGGCAATGTACCGGTTGAAACCGGAGTTTGAGGAGGCCTGCTCGAAAGCGGCCTGCTTGTCGATCAGGTTACGGTAGAGCCGTTTGGCGTTGGCCGGCAGCAGCACAAAGGAGCTGGCGTCCTCCGGGTAACTGAGCGGGTTCTGCGCACGTGAAGCCTTGCGCTCCACACCGGCGCGGCTGTGCGCCAGACGGGTGGGAATACGGTAAAGCACCGGAGTGCCAAGTTTTTCGGACAATTCGTAGCCGTAGAACACCATGTCGTATGCCTCCTGCTGGTTGGAAGGTTCCAGCATGGGGATCATGGCCCAGTGGCCGTAGAAACGGCTGTCCTGCTCGTCCTGCGAGGAGAACATGCTCGGGTCGTCAGCAACGACAATCAGAAGTCCCTTGGTGCCGATGATGGCGGCGTTCATGAAGGGGTCGCCGCACACATTAAGACCTACATGCTTCATGCAAGTCATGGCACGTTTGCCCGCATAAGCCACACCGATGGAGGCTTCAAGCGCAGTCTTTTCGTTGGCGCACCAATTGGCGATCACGCCGTTGGCTTTCGCCTCCTTGGATTTGATAACATACTCCGTAATCTGGGTGGAGGGTGTGCCCGGATAACTGTTGATGGCGCTGCCTCCGGCATCAATGAACGCCTGGGCAATGGCCTCGTCACCTAATAACAATAATTTCTGCATAGCGCAATAAATTTGTATATACTTAAATATTAATTATTTCCAAACCTTTTCCACGTTGTACGCAACCACGCGGAGCCAATTTGCAAATGTACATGAAAAATCAATAGGAAATCCATTGCCAGGCATTTTATTTTTCACCAATGATACGAAAAAAAACAATGCCTATAAACTATTTCCGTACCTGTCCAACCACGCCTGCGCAGCATCGCCATCGGGACAATGGGAACGGAGCAGAGTATGGAAATGGGCACTGTGATTCATAATGACGGTATGGCACAGTTCGTGAATGATAACATAGTCAATGACAAATTCAGGGGCTTTGATCAGCCGCCAGTTGATGGATATATTTTTTTCAGAGGAACAATTGCCCCATTTCCGTTTCTGACTACGGATATAGAGCTTGTTGTAAGGCAGAAGCAATGCCTCGGAAAGTGTTTCCGCACGCGATGTGATATATTTTCGAGCCACCGATTTCAGCCATTTTTCCTGCATCGTAGTATCCAACAAGTCCCGTTTTGCCTGAATGGTCTTGCTTTCGTGATTGACGACCACTTTGTTATGATATTTTGACGAATAGTAATAGGCGTAACGGTTGCCGAAAAGCAATATCTCATTGCGTCGCAGTTGGATTTTGGTTTTCTGCTCAAAGAATTGCCGTTTCGAGGCTATCCATTTTGCCTTCTTCTCCAACAACCGCTCAATATCATCGTTTGTAAAAGACAACGGAACGAACAGTTGCACGGAACCGTCCTCGTGAACACAAAGGCGGGCGTTCTTGACCTTACGGCGAATAACAGAACAATTCTCGGGCAGCATATCAATTCAAACTGAAGTTTTTCACAATGGAATCCATGATGGTCTCATGCAAAATGTCTTTTCCGTAAACGTCCAAAGCATCATATTTTTCATTGGCCGCCAATAAAGCCACCTCGCCTAACAGGCGGTTGTACTCCTGCGTGACTTCCTGCCAACCGATGTATATCTTCGACTGGATTTTCGCTGCCAGTTCGTTGGCGAACTCTCTTGCCAATTGTTCGTCAAAGTTCGGAAGTTCGTTCTTGAGAATCTGGTAAATCTCAAAAGTGCCTTTGTCATCAAAACCCATCTTCTTGGGAATTTCCACCGCCTCATCCACTTCGGTGTAAAGCTCACTGAGTTTTTTCAGAAGTCCCTCAATTTCGATGGTGTTGGCATTCTTCATGCGGATAAGCGCATCCAAACGCTCCTGAAACTCGATGTAGATGGCACTGCTGTTCTGATTGGTGCGAATCATGGTCTCAATGTCACGGATGATTTTCTCCGCCTTGTCGGAAGGCGACAGCCGTGTTTCCTGCAACTTGGTGAGATAGTCCGCATCGATGGCAATTTCGGGCAGATGGCCTCGGAAATCGAGCAAGGTGGCACTCTCTTCCAACAGCTTGCGCGTTTGCGCAGCATAAAACTCCGCATCGAAATCCACACGGCAGAATTCCTCCAGATAGAGTTCGTAGATTGTCACCAACCAAAGGTACTTATTTCGGAAAGGACGCAAACCCGGGTTTGGACTGATGGCTTCCCATAGCTGCACAACACGGTGGAACCGGTTTTCAAACTGACCGTGGTCTATCTCACTAAGCTTGCGAACAATGGCTATCTCGCATTCATAGCTGTCTTCCAACTTGATTTCGGCAAAAGGCTCAAAGGCCTTGACCAATTCCTTGGGAAATTCCTTCAACAGCGCATCCACATCCTCAAACTCGCCAATGTCCTCAGGGGCGTAGTTCAAGGCTTCCTTGTAGTTCTGTAACACGCCCACATAATCCACAATGCGGCCAAACTCCTTGGATAGCTTGTTTTCGCCTTCGCCGTAGTCATACGGACGGTTGGTGCGGGCCACGGCCTGCAAGAGATTATGGTCTCGCAAAGGGCTGTCCAAATACATGGTCTGCTCGATGGGCGCATCAAAGCCAGTCAGCAGCATATTGCAGACGATGAAGATTTTCAGGTTGTTGCCTTTGGTTTTCTCCTCATCGGTAATGCGTTTCTTGAAGTTGTCGATCAGGCGTTTGCGTTCCTTGTCATCAATATAGAACGGTGAAAAGAGATTGTAACGCTCACTGGTTTCGTATTGTCCCGTAGAAAAGATGATACGTATTTCCGACTCATCGAAATAGTTAAGCAACTCGTTGTAATACAACACACAAGCCTCCTTATCGATGACCACCACCTGCGCCTTGAATCCTTGCGGCTCCAGACGCTCGCGAAAGTCTTTTGCAATGTCGGCGGCCAGGGTCTTGATACGCTCAGGCTTTTTCATCAGGGTTTTCCAGGGCTGCACGCGCAGTTCCACCAAGCGTTTTTGGTCGTCTTCCAAATCGGCGGTGATTTCCTCGTAGCCTTTTTTAAGTTTTTCCTTGTCCAAAAACCACCGAGAAGGGCCCAAGGTGTAACGGATGGGCTTGGTGGCACCGTCGTTGATGGAATCAATGACGCTGTATTTGTCCAAATAATACTCGATCTTGCCGTTTTCATCCTTGATGCCGAACTCCCGATGGGTCTTTGGAATCGGCGTACCCGTGAAGGCGAAACGCTTGGCGTTGGGCAACACAGCACGCAGTTCCATCTGAAAGTTGCCGTATTCGGTGCGGTGTGCCTCGTCAATGAGTACGATAACATTGTCCCGCTCATCTTTAATTTCACCCAACTCCCTGAATTTATGAATGGTGGTGATGAACACACCAGCGGGTTTGGAGCGAAGGATGTTTTTCAAATCGCCAACACTCAAAACAACTCGAGCGTTAGGAAACACACAATTGATAAAGTTATCATCCATATCATCTTTCAAATCCTTGCGGTCCACCACGATGAAGATGGTCGGGTCGTTCAAGGCTTCGGTCTTGCGGAGTTTGTAGGCGGTGTAGAGCATAGTGAGCGACTTGCCCGAACCTTGGGTGTGCCAAATCACGCCTTGCGCCTTGTCGGACAGCACCACGCGATCCACAATCTTGTTGGCGGCACGCAGTTGCTGGTAACGCGCCACTTTCTTGATGATCTTGTTGTCGTCGCGCTCAAATACGATGAAATGTTGCAGGATGTCGAGCACACGCTCAGGCTGCAACAGACCAATGATGCCGAACTTCATCTGTTCCAATAGCTGTCCGTTGGGCAGCCGTTCTACATCGAAGTGCATCAGGCCATCGTTTTCGTCCTTATAGACACGGCACAACTCGTTTTCGGGGTGCAACAACGGATTGTCGTATTTGTCGGCGATGACCGAATCCTTCCACTCGTTTAAATAGGACGACGACGCGCCTGGGATACCGTATTTGCTCAGCCTTCCGTTGCAAGCAACGCCAAAGAGGTGACACATAAACAGTTTCTCGCTGCGGCGGTCGTAGGTCTGGAACTGCCTTACGCCTTCGAGCCAGTTGGTGCCTCGCCTTGCGCACTGCTTGGCCTCGATGGGTACCAGCGGAATGCCATTGACCAGCAGACAGATGTCCGCCCGAACCTGTTGCACCGCATATTGGTTGGTGACGATGAGGCTGTTTTGCCAAATGTCCTCAAAGTTGATGAAACGTATGGTGCGGTCTTTATGGTCGATAGTGATGTTGACGCCATCGCAAAGCTGGTTGAGGAACTTCTCATTGCCCTCAATGGGGATGGGATTGCGCAGGTTGTTGAGCAAGGTCTCCACAGCCATTTTGGCCGCCTGCTGGCCGATGCCGTTCAACGCCATCACCTGCTCCACCAGTATTGGCTCCACCACCGCGTTCATTTGCAAGCGGTTATAGGGTTTCAAATCCTCTGCCGAGCGATACTCCCAACCCAACTGGATGAGCCACTCGGTGATTTTCATTTCAACAGATTTCGCTTCGGATAGTTCACTCATTTTTCTTTAATAATCCATTTATATTTATTCCACCACCCCATATATTTCTATGACAAATCCCATTGTGCCGTCCTTAATAACTCTGTTTTTACCATCTACTTTTCACCGTCTTCATAATTGATTCCCACAAAGCAGCTGGGTACTTGTCATTACTCTGAACATACGATTGTCTACCGTCAATTGTTTTGTTGAACGACCCTGCAGAAAACACAACGAAATCAAAATCGTAAATACGCCATAATCTTGCAATGGGATTCTCATTATTGAAAATGGAAAAAAGATTCGGATACTGGTAATCGATGTTTTTGAAAAACTGCGGTATGTTTGGATATCCAGAGACAAATAGCTCTTGGTGTTTATCCGCTTTGGGACAGATAAATATTACACTATCAGACGATCCAAAAAACCGCCTCAGATGAATAATCTTTTCGACATAACAATACCTCTCTCTCATATTCTTCCATTTGTTTTCCACGAAAAAAATCCACGTCCTTGGATTATTTAAATTAATTATTTTATTAAGAAATGCAGGGAATCCCTTGTTGGGATCCAGATCATCAAAATAATAGTCACCCGGCGCATCTAATATTTGGCATATCATATTACCTTTATCATCTCTTACTTCGACCAACATAAAATCTAGAACTTGGTTAGAACTAGCTGCATAATTGCAATTGACAATTACGTCAAACGAATCACATAGCTTTTGGTAGTACAAATCAAATGAAGGTCTGAAAATACGGTCAGGAATTACTCTATAATCTTGAGCAACCAGCCAGCGTGTTAAACGCACCAATGTCATTGTTTTTCCAGACGACCGTGCTCCAAAAAGAATGATAATCGGAGCAGGATTTGAAATATCCACAAATATTCCGTTAGGGTCTTCCGCTATTGTAGTACTTTTTTCAAAAACCATTTCTCCTTCATTACTTGATGACTCCTCTGCAAAATCTTTCACAAAACTATTAGAATCTTCTTTTATATCTAAACCGTTATCTGATGGCATAACATTTTCATTTATCACATTAATCCATTTTCCTCCACTGGTTCCTGTAAAAGATTGCCCATCCATAAACTTTCTGTGTCTTTTATTCCACTCTTTATAAACTATCTCTATAAGAGCACCCTTATCAAATCTAATAATGGAATAGCCATTAACATCCGCTTTCCTTGAATACAATTGCGGCGAAATAAACACTTTAGCACCATTGTCAATTTGATATACATTTTGATTATGCAAATGACCAGCAAAAACATAATCAATACCATTCTTACACATACTAATTATTTCATCTTGGTAATTCTCTTTAAGGTGAGCAATAGGATGATGCATTACCAGAACTTTTGTTCTTTGCTTATTTTGACTAATCCAATCATTAAGTTTTCTGGTTTCAATAGCTAAATGTCCTTCATCCACAATATCATCCGCACCACCAGATGAACACAAAGCAGAGTTCAGCATGAAAATAGAAATATCCGAAGTAATATTTCGGTAATATCCTGTTATGTCAAATTCAGGAGAGCACATTATTTCTTTACAAAACCTATTAAATGGAATAAACTTTTTTAAAAGTTGACAATCTTCTTCCTTCATATAATCATTAAACTCAACTTCCGTTCTTTTTTTGTATATATCCTCTTTGTGTTTCTCCATATGGTTTTCCACCCATTTCCGATTTAAGTCATGATTACCAGCTACGACCATTATATTCTTTAGAGGAATAATTTGTATCAATTTGCCAATAAATTGATTATAAAACTGTTGATATTCTTGTTCATCGCATCCCTTAAACACCAAATCTCCAGATATAATACAATAGTTTTCATCACCATTATTCTTTTGCATAGTATCCTTCAGGTCTTCAAAAAAAGCATCTAAGACTACCCCATCTTCTTCAGGCTTGTTCCATCCAAAATGTATGTCAGAAATATGTAGAATATTAATCATATTGATAATTGTATTTTAGTTATTTGTTTTCTTTTACCCTCACCCTCCCCGTCAGCAAATTCTGCATCAGCGATTTCTTTAACCGCTCAAGGGTGGCGATTTTTTGTTGTTTATTTTTTATTTCGTTGTCAACATTATTTATTCTTGAAACAATTTCATCTTGTTCCTTCTTATTCGTTGGAATAATGATAGAAGTATTCCTAAGACTTTTAGAATTGATATTTGCTTGACTTACAGCTGGTGTAGCTTTTGACCTTAACGAGCATTGAATAGGATATGAATTCAATGCATAGTTCACAAAATATGGATTATTATCCTTTGAAACCTTAACCTTTATCAAATAAGAAGCAAATACATAGTATCCATCTAACTCAAAAACGCCCACTTTGCCAACCAAATCAAGGCTATTTGTTCGGTTAAACAAAATGTCTCCTTTCTCCAATTTATATTGTTGAAGCAGTGAATCGTTCAACTCCACATAAACTAATGGCGCATTCATCATTTTTCCTTTAACGATGTTGTTCATGCGAAGCATTGGTGTTTTACCATTTTCAGACGATGCTTGGTTTAGGCCATATTGCACATAATCAGCTATCTCTGTAACTTTCTTCACTTCCCACCCCACTGGCACTCTCCCAAACTTCTCATCCACATAAAACTCATCCTTTTTGCGAAGCGTGCCGTCGGGTTTCATGCGGCCGGTGAGGAGGTTCTGCATCAGGCTCTTTTTCAGGCGCTCGGCGGCGGCTATGCTGCCCTGCACCGCCGCTATCGCCTCGTCAACCTTCGAGAGCATGGCGGCTATGGCGGTTTGCTCGTGTTTTTCAGGATAAAGAATATCCATATTGCGCAAAAACCGAATGTCTAAATTACCTAATCCAGTCGTGCCCTCTGAAACAGATGTAATCCGTTCTTGAACATCATGCGATGACAACCAACGGAAGAAGTAGTTGGGCAGAATGTCTGAATTTTCTTTGGGCTTAAAAGCTGTTAAAAACGAGGCAAACAAATAATCAGTATCGTCTTTTATAAATACAGCATTGCCGATTCGCTTCCTATTGCCATTCGAACTCACCGCAATACACCAATCCTTACTTACGGCCTTCTCTTTTTTATCCTTGTCACTGACACTTTGCAAATACAACTCTTCCGACAAGTCCAATTCCTTTTGGATATTGGTCACCGTCAAGACCCTCACCGAAAGAGGCTCCTGAACTTTCCGTTCCTGCTCCTTCGACCAAGTATAACCAGACTTGTACTGAATCTGATTCTTGAATTTATCTGTTTTCCAGCCTTCCATCATTGTTCATTGTCAATTGTACCTTGTTCATTCCCCATTCTGCAACCGATAAAACTCCTTCTGTTGTTCAATTTCGCGCCGAAGTTCTTCTTGTGTGGGCATATAGGTGAGGTATTTTGCGGCATAGAGCTGGTCACTGCCGTTGAGGACGGAATAATGTGCCACATCCTCGTCGGTATCGGCGCAAAGCAACAGCCCAATGGTGGGATTATGCCCTTCGGGGCGCACCAACTCGTCGAACATCTTCACATACATGTCCATCTGTCCCACATCCTGATAAGTCAACTTCTTAGTCTTCAAGTCAATAAGCACAAAACAGCGCAGATGATAGTTGTAAAAGACAAGGTCGATAAAGTAGTCTTCCTTCTCGGTATGGATGTATTTCTGTCTGTCAACAAAAGCAAAGCCTTTGCCCAATTCCATAAGGAAAGGCACAAGATGGTCGATAATGCTCTGTTCCAGTCGGCTTTCCGTGTATTCCGTATTGTTTTTGAAGCCTAAAAACTCGGCCACGACAGGGTTTTTCAGATACTCCAGCTTGTCTTGCAGCGGCCTGGTCAGCTTCACCATCTCGTCATGCACGGCAGCCTTGTCCTGCGACTGGAGCATCCGATGGTAGTATTGCGAAGAGATATTGCGTTGCAAGGTTCGAGTACTCCACATTTCGTTGGCGGCCTCGTTTTCGTACCAAGCGCGGGCTTCGGCATTGGATTCCTGAAGGATGATACGATAATGAGTCCATGAAAGGCGGATAGGAGATTGTGAACGCAGCGCGTTCATAATGTTGTTTTCTATTGTGGGAAATTGTGAACTCACTGCGTTCACAATTTCAGAAATTCCACTCACTGCGTGGAAAAAGTCCGAATGCTTTAAAAAGAAATCCACAAAATGATGAAGATTCCTTTTTATAAATCCTCTCCCATATTTTTGTGTCAGCTGATTAGCTAAATTTGAAATAACCTGCTCTCCATACTCCGCTCGTTTGTCTTTCAGCACCTCATGCTGAATGCGCATGCCAAGCAGCCAATTGCGTTTGATGAGCGTTTCGTTCACTGCGCGGTAAGCCGTTGTTTGCGCCTGCTCAATAATGACACAGGCATCCTGAAACAGCCCCGACATCGAATCGGACACCTTATCCATCTCCATATTGTGTTTCTCTAATTCCATTTCCATTGTACATTGTACATTGTACATTGTTCATTGCAAATTCTTCAATAACGCATTCAGTTCCTTCTCCACATCCGACTCCGTCTGCATCGCCTTCTGGAAATCGGCAATGGCTTCTTTCAGGTCAATCTGCTCCTCAGGCTCAAAGGTATCGACATAGCGCGGGATGTTGAGGTTGAATTCGTTCTCCTCAATCTCGTCCATATCCACAATGGAGAAATAGCGTTTGCGCAGTTCAGGGTCGCCAAACATCTGTAGCAGTTCGCTTTCCACATCGGCAATGGCATTACGCTGCTTTTCGGCTTTTTCTTTGGCGGCATTCTCGCGTGCCGTTTTGTCGGTCATCAGTTTGTCCAACGCTTTCTGTGCGGCCTCTACGGCTTTCAATTCGCCGGCGGTCGGCTTCTTGCCATTCTCCATTTTGGTTTGCACCGACAATTTGGCCTTGGCCAACTTGTCGTTTTGCTTGGCAATCTCCTCTTTGGTGTCGTTTTCAATTTCTGAAATCTGGAAATCCAACTCCTCTTCAATGCGGATATGCAGCCTATTTTTTTGGCGTTTGATCCAATGTTTTGCCGTTTCCACGTTGCCCCAGCTCTCCAAAATGGTGGAGATACGCAGCACATCCTGCGGCTCCAATACGCTCATGTTGGCCTCTTCGCGGTACCAGCCTTTCTTAGCGGCATAAACCATCAGCACCTTGTCCTTGCGCTCCTCAGGCTTGTTCTTGTCGAAGAAGATGATGGCACCCGGGATGGTGGTGCCGTAAAACAGATTGCCCGGCAGCACCACGATGGCGTCAATGATATTGATATGCTGCCTGAAATCGACGCCTTGCAAAAAACCACGACGAATCAGATACTCTACATCAGCCTTGCGGTTCTGTCCGTCTTCCTCCTCGGTCTTTTCGGGCTGCCCGCGGAACAGCACGCCTTGCGGACACACCACACCAGCCTTGCCCTTGTCATCCAGAGAGGCAATAATATGTTGCAAAAAAACAAAATCGCCGTTGCTGTAGGGCGGGATGCCATAAATCAAACGGTTGTAGGGGTCGGTGAACTCCTTTTTGTATTCAATTTGCGGCGTACCGTCCTTTTTGTTGACGGTATTGCCTTTCTTGTCCTTTTTAGGTTCGCCGTTCTGTGCCCAGTTCTCCATCGAAAAGGGGAAATTGGCCATCACTTTGTCGAAGGAGCGCAGCTCCAGTTCATTCGCCTCGTCCTTGAATTTTGGATCGCGTATGGTGTCGCCCTGCTCAATGCGGGCGTCCAAACCATGCAGAATCATGTTGATGTTGCAGATGGCCCACGTGTTCCACACCAGTTCCTGCCCAAAGAGGCGGATACTCTTTTGCGTCTCGTAACTGGCACGGGCATACTTGGCGGCATTCAGCAGGAAACCGCCGGAACCGCAGGTGGGGTCATACACGGTTTCGCCTTTCTGCGGTTTCAGGTAACGGACAATGATATCCACCACCTCCTGTGGCGTATAGAATTGCCCCGCCATTGTACCGCCCTTGTTTTCGTCGGCAAAACGCTTGATCAGATATTCGTAAGCATCACCCAGCACGTCAACAGTCACATTCTTATTGCTCAAATCCACCGCACTCAAGTAGTTGATGAGGTTGGTAAGCACCTCGGGGTCCAATTTTTTGCCACCGGAGCCGTCAGGCGCTGGCTCGTTCCAACGCACCGTATTGATGATGCCTTTCAGAATATATTTCCCGTTCTGATCCACATTCTGGTCAGCGATGGCATTCACTGCAGCATCCAATGTGGCATTTTTCTTGTCAATGGGCGCTTTCCGCACATCTTCCCAGAAACAGCCGTCAGGAATCTGGAAATCATGTTTTTTCTTGGTGATGACCTCCAACTCCCGAGGTGAAGGTTCGCGCACATAATCAACTTTGAAATGCTCAGTTGCATCTTCTATCTCCCACTGGTAATTGTCGGACAAACGCTTGAAAAAAAGCAAAGAAAGAATATACGACTTGTAATCCTCCACTTTGTCGCGAAGGATGTCTGCCATGCCGAAAAGTATGTTGCCTAATGCTTGTTTGGTAATCATAATTTAAAAGTCAATTATAAACCGTTATCGTTACATTACATAAAATAACAATTTTTTGCAAATGTACATGAAAAATCAATAGGAAATCCATTGCCGGACATTTTATTTTTCACCAGAACGGTATATACGCCACGGTGCCTTCGACAGGCTAAGGCACCGGAGGCATCGGTGGTTGAGCTTGTCGAAACCACCGATGTCGAAGGCACCGACATCGAAGGCTATGGATTTTCCGGGGTTGTTCTGCTGATTTTATAGTCTATTATGCTGCAGATGCGCTTGTTGGTATCGCTGATCTCTTCGCTGCCATCTACGGAGACCAGCAGGCCGCTGACACGGTAGTAGTCAAGTACCGGTTTCGTCTGTAGGTCATAGAGTTCTATCCTGTGGCGGATGACCTCCTCGGTGTCGTCGGCACGCCCGCTGATGGCGGCGCGCTCATGGATGCGGCGCACCAGCTCCTCACGCGGCACATCGATTGCGACAACCAGGTCTATCTTGCGTTTCAGCTTGCCGAAAAGGAATTCCAGCGCCTGTGCCTGGCCGACGGTGCGTGGAAAACCGTCTATGATGAAGCCCTCCGGACGGTGCGGGTCGCCTTTGAGTTCGCGGTCCCATGGGTCAACCAGCGAATCGGGGTCAGGATGGATGCTGCGGTTTTTGATGGCACGGGCCAGAAGCGGCACAACAATATCGTCACCCACGAGGTCGCCGCGGTTCATGATGTCTTGTGCGCGGAGGCCTGTTGGGGTCTGCATCGCCACCTCCTGGCGAAGGAGATCGCCGGTAGAAATGTGCAGAAAGTCGTATTTTTCGGCCAGCAGTTGTGCCTGAGTGCCTTTGCCGGCGCCTGGAGCGCCAAAAATGACAATGTTAATCATCTCGCGAATATATTATTTTATGTCATAACGCAAGTCCGGGTGATTTATTGGAAAATAAGGGCGAAAAATCTTTCGCCCTTATTTCCCGTCCGCGCATATCTGAATTTTGACTACTTTTGCCACGTGAAATTTCAAATGCCAACGAACCATGGCCAAAGCGAAAAAGCTGCAGAACTGTATGGAATCCGGGCACTTACTGTTGCGCCCGTGGCTTGAAAGCGACACCGAAGCGCTTTTCAAGTATGCCTCCGATCCGGAGGTGGGGCCGCGTGCAGGCTGGCCGCCGCATCAGAACGTGAAGGAGAGTCTGGAGATTATCCGCACGCTGTTCCACAACGACACCACATGGGCGATAGTGCTGAAAGAAACGGATGAGCCTGTCGGAGCCATCGGTTACGGCCCTTCGTGCGAGTGCAACCTGCCAGCCCGCAAGAATGAGCCGCTCATCGGCTACTGGGTGGGCAAACCCTACTGGAACCAGGGCATCTGCACCGAGGCTCTGCAGCTGATGTTGGATCATATCAGCAGGAGCACCGGCATCCCGTCACTCATCAGCGGCCATTTCACGGACAATCCCGCCTCGGGCCGTGTGATGGAAAAGTGCGGTTTCACGCCCACCGGCGAAACCTGCATCGACGAAAGCCAATACATGGGCAATGACCGCCCCATCCGCGTGCTACGGTGGGAGCGTCCCGACCTTTCCAAGAAAATCTATTACTGCGGAACCATCTTTGAGGTAAAATACGAATTGGAAGGGGAAATCCACCAACACAAGTCCATTCTTGCTGAAATATTTGAGGAAGACTTTGTATTTCAGGTTATCCAGATAAATGGGGCACATGCCGGATGTATTAAGGGTGTCATACATAGGGAATTTGAGCATGCGAACTGCGTCACATACGATTTCCTATATAAGGAGTTGGAACTGATGTGCTATTCAAAAATACTCGAACTGACGATTGATGAGAATGACGGAAACATCGGGACCATTGGCGGTCTTTTGGAAATGAATGTTGGATTCTGGGAGAATCTGTTGGAACTCCATACGTGTGAAGAAAAGAAAGAATAGAGTACAGCTTTTAGTATTTACAAATACTAAATATGCCCTGAATTTAGTATATTCAAATACTAATTTTACAATAAAAACAGTATTTGCAGATATTTTTTTTTAGATTAAAACAATATTTCAAAACACTAATCGTTATCTGGATGTAAAATTGACACAAATATGCTAAACACAGAGGATATCGCACTTATTGAGCGCACAAGCAAACGTCGGATAGCCACCGTTCCGGAGGCTTTTCACCGCTATCTTTTTGATGAGATAGATTGGAATAACCGTCTGATTGGAATCAAAGGCCCTAAGGGAGGTGGCAAAACGACATTGGTTCTTCAGCACATCAAACAGGAGATTGCTGACAAGGATGCCGTGCTGTACATTTCGCTTGACGACCTTTGGTTCACCACGCATGACGTCAAGGAGCTTGTCGAGTACCATTATACGCACGGCGGAAAATATCTTTTTGTGGACGAAGTGCATTATTTTCCGCTCTGGCAACGTCTGATAAAGAACATATACGATGAATATCCTGATTTGAACATCGTGTTCACGGGTTCATCAATGCTACAGATTGATAATGCTCAGGCGGATCTTTCGCGCCGTATGCAGCTTTATACCCTGCATGGCATGTCGTTCAGGGAATATTTGGAGTTTGAGGGGTTATGCCATATCCAACCTGTTGGATTGGATGATTTGCTTAAGCGTCATGTGGATATTGCCATGGAAGTGACATCTGGCGTAAAGATTCTTCCTGCTTTTGAAAAATATTGTGTCACAGGATACTATCCATTTTATAAAGAAACGCGCAAAACCCATGACCAACGACTGATGCAGGTAATCAACCTGATTTTGGACAGTGATTATCCCACAGTGGACGGTGTTACCCTTTCAACCATACGCAAAACACGCAAAATGCTGATGGTCTTGGCCGAGGCTGTACCGCAAACGCTCAATATGAGCCAGCTGTTCCGCGAATTGGAAACTGACCGCAATCAGGGACTGAAAATGCTTTTGGCTTTGCAGCGTAGCGGGCTGGTAAATCTTCTGAATGATGACACCAAAAGCCTTAAGCACCTGTCACGTCCTGAAAAAATTTACCTGAACAACACCAATCTGATGTATGCTCTTACTGCACAGGTTAATAAAGGAACGCTACGTGAGACCTTTTTCATGAACCAGATGGATAGCACACACGAGGTGTGTTACCCCAAACAGGGCGATTTTTTGATTGATCATCAGTATCTTTTTGAGGTTGGCGGTAAAAATAAATCTTTTGAACAGATTAAAGATCTGCCCGACAGTTTCCTTGCAGTAGATGACATTGAAATCGGCAGCCGTAACAGAATACCGCTTTGGGTGTTCGGACTGATGTACTGAAATTATTACAGTAGCGCGGCCAGGGAGTCGTAATAGTTCTTGCTGACAGGCACGCGGTGGGCGTTGGGCACATCCAGCACGGCGTAGGTGAATTCCTTGTCCTTCTGCAGGGCCTGCACCCGTGCGCTGTTCACGAAATAGGAGCGGTGGCAGCGGACGAGGCCGCCTTTCAGGCAGGTCTCCTCCACCCGTTTCATGGTGTTGCGGAGGCTGTAGAATTTCATCTCCCCGTATTCCAAATAACATATTTTCAAATAGTTCTCATCACTTTGCACGTAAAGCACCGTATCGCAGGCCACCACTAATTTGAGGTTGTCGCGCTCATCGGTGAAGTGGATTTTCTCCTTTGCCGTATCGCGTTCCCTGTCCGAAAGCCTGTGCTCCTTGGACAATATTGTGAAATACAGGTTGATGATCAGATATGGAATGAACATCAATACAAAAAGATACACCAGCATCATCCCGAAAAACCAGAAATAGGCCTCTTCCCGTCCCGAAACCAGCCAGAGGTATAGTGCCGTAAAGCCCGATGAGCAGACGATTTCGCCCATACTGAGCATAAAAACGGATGGGAAAGGGACACCTTTTGTGTGGCGGTTAAGAAGCATGAAGAGTGAGCGCGAGACGAGCAGCAGCACCAGCACAATGCAGAACACCATCGTCACATGGAAGGTGTAGCGCGGCCAGGTGATGGAAAACCGGTCGAAGCTGGTGGGTGAGAAAAGCAGCAGCATCCCGAAAACAAAAAGCGGCACACCGGCGGTGTGGAAAAGAAAACCTTTTTTTGATGCG
>CACYHG010000033.1 GCA_902774175.1 uncultured Bacteroidota bacterium | reverse complement strand
TGATTTGAATGCAGCAGTTAAATGCAGCAAATATTAACTTTAAAAACAATTGATTATGAGAAAGTTTGTTTTGTTATGGGCTATGCTTTTGCCAGTGGCCGCCAGTCTTACATCCTGCCATAAGGATGGAGTGTACAATCCCAAAGAGAAAATCAGCCGCATTTATTACGCCTATTCAAGCCCGGATCCCTTTTTTAATTCCGATAAGGAATTGAAGGAAATATGGGATTGGGACGGCAACAAATTGTCAACCATCAACTACTACACCAAAAAGGGTGTTGATGGCACGGAAAAGTTCTCTTACGACGGAAAACGTCTTTCGAGGGTAGATTATGTCATACCGGATGGCACCAACGTCGCCCATGTGCTGTACATCTATGACGGACGCAAGCTGGACAAGATGGAATACTATAGTGGGGAGGAACTTCAGGAAATCCATAAGTACATCTACGATGGAAAAAAACTGTCTAAAGTGGAAGTTACATTTTATGATATTTTTGCCTATCCGACATCGCAGATGGCAAAACAGTGGCAGACGGTGCGTTCTCGCCTGTTCCGGTACGCTGTTCCGGAAGCGGTATGTGCCAGCATGGACAGGATAGTGGAGACATGCATAAACACAGACACCCCTTTCCGGCAGAAGGAAGGCGCTTACTACACATGGACAATCAATCTGACATGGGAGGGGAAAAATATATCGAAAGTGGAATACTATGATCCGACCAATGAACTTATTTCCATCCAGTACTCATATGACAAGAACAGCAACCCTATCTACGGCTGCTATACGATGGGCAACCTTGATGAAGAGTGCTTGAATGCTATGACCTGCAAGAACAATGTCGTCAACGAAACGTGGAATGACGGTGACCGTGCGGATTACACCTATCAGTACGACGGCAAATTTCCCATCAGCAAATCGGTCAAATGGGTTGATGATGAGGATATCGAGACATGGTATTATGAATACAAGTAGGAAAAAGGGGCGGAGTTAGATCCGCTCCTTTATTTTATACTGGTTGCGGTAGGTGGAGTTCCGGGTGATGAGCTCCCCGAGGAAGCCGGCCAGGAACAGCACGGTGCCCATCAGTATGAAGAGCATCGACACATAGAACCACACGCTTGTGGTAAGGTGTATGCGGTTGCAGAGGCGCAGCACGCAGACAACTATGAAGGCGATGAAACCCAGCAGGAAGGAGACCGAACCGACCAGTCCGAAGAAGTGCATCGGCTGCTTGCCGAACTTCGAAATGAACATGATGGTGAACAGGTCAAGGTAACCATTGACAAAGCGGTTAAGCCCGAACTTTGTGGTGCCGTATTTCCTTTTCTGGTGCTTTACCACCTGCTCGCCAATCTTGTTGAACCCCTCCCATTTTGCGATGACCGGAATGTACCGGTGCATCTCGCCGTATACCTCGATGTTCTTCACAACCTCCTTGCGGTAGGCCTTGAGCCCGCAGTTGAAGTCGTGCAGCTTTATGCCGGACATGCGGCGTGTTGTCCAGTTGAAGAATTTGGATGGGATGTTCTTGGCTATTTTGGAGTCGTAGCGCACCTTTTTCCATCCGGAGACCAGGTCGTAGCCATCCTTTGTGATTTTGCGGTAGAGTTCCGGAATCTCGTCGGGGCTGTCCTGCAGGTCGGCGTCCATGGTGATGACCACATCGCCCTGCACTGCCTCGAAACCGACGTTCAGCGCGGCCGATTTTCCATAATTTCGCTGGAAACGGATGCCGTGCACCTGTGCGTTCTCCTGCTGCAGGCGGCTTATGACCTCCCACGAGCGGTCGGTGCTGCCGTCGTCCACCATCACAATTTCATAGGTGAAATTGTTGTCTTTCATAACCCTGTCTATCCATGCACAGAGTTCGGGCAGGGATTCCTCCTCGTTAAATAACGGAATAACAACTGATATGTCCATCTGTTTCTGTTTTTAAGTGCAAAGATAGTTGAAATCCGGACACAAAACCACATTTTGTGGCATTTTCTTTTTCCCTCACACAATATACATTGTGTAGCATCGTTGTTATGGATGCAAAAATAGATAGGCATGATAACATACAAATCAGATGTTGAAGCGGTTCGGGCGTTCACCGAAAAATACGCCCAGTTGAAGGAGGAGGTCGGCAGGGTTATTGTCGGCCAGGATGAGGTTCTGAAACAGATTCTGATCACAATATTCGGTCGCGGCCATGTGCTGCTGATAGGGGTGCCGGGCTTGGCCAAGACGCTGATGGTGACAACCATCGCCAAGACGCTGGGGCTTTCCTACAACCGAATCCAGTTCACCCCCGACCTGATGCCTTCGGACATCATGGGTACTGAAATTCTGGACGAGAACCGCAATTTCAAGTTTGTGAAGGGGCCGATTTTCTCCCACATCGTGCTGGCGGACGAAATTAACCGCACGCCGCCCAAGACGCAGTCCGCCCTGCTGGAGGCGATGCAGGAGCGCAGCGTCTCCGTGGCAGGTGAGACTCGCCCGCTTCCCGACCCGTTTTTCGTGCTGGCCACGCAGAACCCGATAGAGCAGGAGGGGACCTATCCTCTGCCGGAGGCTCAGCTGGACCGTTTCATGTTCAACATTTACCTGGATTACCCCACCTTTGACGAGGAGGTCGATATTGTGAAGGGTACAATCGGCGGTGCGATGTATGAGCCGAAGCAGGTGATTGACCGCGAGGAGATTCTTTATTTCCAGAAACTGCTGCAGCGGGTGCCGGTGGCGGACAACGTTTACCGGTATGCGGTCAAGCTTTCGGTGATAACCCGTCCGGGAACACCTTCCGCCCACCCTTGGGCAAACCAGTATCTGGCTTGGGGCGCGGGCCCGCGCTGCTCCCAGAACCTGATTATCGCCGCCAAATGCAATGCGGTGCTTTCGGGCAAGCTCTCGCCTGACATAGAGGACGTGCAGGCGGTGGCATGCCTTGTGATGCGGCACCGTATGGTCAAGAACTACAGGGCGGAGGCGGAGAATGTTTCGATAGAGCGCATCATTGAGGAATTTTTAAAGGTTCGCGAATAATGGCCGGCCAGCTTCCGGTGCGCATCCGCGAAAAGGATGGGAAAAGGGAAATTTTTGACCCTGTCCGCAGACGTTTTGTCCCCCTGACACCAGAGGAGGCCGTGCGTCAGAGTTATCTGCGCTATCTTGTTGGGGAGCTTGGTTTCCCTTTGATTGCCATCACCGTTGAAAAAAAGGTGGTGTACAACGGGATGACCCGCAGGTATGACATTGTAGCCTGCCGTCCTGACGGAGGTATCCTTCTTTTGGTCGAGTGCAAGGCGGAGACTGTGCCGCTTTCCGGCGACACCCTTTACCAGGCCGCCATGTACAATCATGTGTTGCAGGCGGAATATGTCGTTCTGTTCAACGGCCGGCAGCAGTTTGTCTGCCGACGCACGCCGGAGGGCTACCGTCCGGTGGCCTCACTGCCCCCGTACAGTGAGATTGTTTTGTTGGGATGTTAAGGGGTTTAAGAAGTTTAAGAGGTTTAAGAGGTTTAAGAGGTTTAAGAGGTTTGAGAGGTTTGAGAAGTTTAAGAGGTTTGAGAAGTTTAAGGGGTTTAAGAGGTTTAAGAGGTTAAGGGGGCGTTCATGTCTTCACTTTTTTTACATGGAAAAAACATTTCGTATTGATAAAGTTGGTATCTTTGCAGATTCAGTTTTGAAAACCTAAAAACATGCAACAGAAACCTACATTATTGGTGTTGGCCGCCGGTATGGGAAGCCGTTACGGCGGTGTAAAACAGATTGACAAATTGGGTCCGAATGGGGAGACAATCATCGACTATTCCATTTATGATGCTCTTCGTGCCGGTTTCGGCAGGGTGGTCTTTGTAATCCGGAAAAGCATTGAGGATGATTTCAAGGAGGTTATTTTCAACAAATATAAAGGCCATGCCGAGGTGGATTATGTTTTGCAGGAGCTGGAGTTCCTGCCAGAGGGGTTCAAATGTCCGGCCGAGCGGATCAAACCATGGGGCACCGCACATGCCATACTGATGGCCAAGGGGAAGATAAACGGCTTTTTCGCGGTCATCAACGGGGACGATTTTTATGGTGCTCATGCCTTCCAGACCATGGCGGAATACCTGAATTCCCTTTCCATTGAAAATGATTCCGACATGTACAGCATGGTGGCCTACAGGCTTTCGCACACCTTGTCGGAAAACGGCAGTGTCTCCCGCGGTGTATGTCAGGCGGATGCCGACGGTTTCCTGACGGGCGTGCGCGAGTATACCAAAATTTCACGCACGGAAGACGGTATCGCCCATACCAACGATGACGGCAGCCGCGTGCCGTTGGATGCGGACACATTGGTCTCCATGAATTTTTGGGGCTTCCATCCCTCGCTTTTTGATCACATTGAGCGTATTTTCAAGGAATTCCTTAAGGAGAACCTGAACCAGTCCAAGGCGGAGTGCTACATTCCGAGTGTGGTTGACGAGCTTATCCGGAGCGGACAGGCCCGCGTCAAGGTGCTGAAGACCGATGCGGAGTGGTTCGGCATCACCTATCAGGAGGACCGTCCCGGAGTGGTTCGCTCTTTCCGCAATCTGTACAAGGAGGGCGTCTATCCGGAGCATCTCTGGTAGAGGTTCCGGACTTCAGACCGGTGTCAGAACCGGATGTTCCAATGCAGGCTCCATAGGAATGGCAGCTGGTATATCTTTTCGTTTGTCTTACGGCTGACGTAAAATATGTTGGCGTAGTTATACAGGTTTGTTGCTCCGATGCCGATTTCCGAACGGCTGACATCGGAATGGATGAAGGTGCGGCTGAGGGTGAAATCGAGCCGGTGGTAGTCAGGCATCTGCCCCTGGTTAAGATCGTCCAGTGCGGTGCCGAGGGTCTCGTTCGCCCCGATGATGTCGGTGTGCAGGTCATCCAAATTGATTATGTTGGGATAAAAGGCCTTTGTCATTGTGAACGGGAAGCCCGAACCGTAGTTCCAGCGGAGGTCTGCATGCCAGCATTGGTTCTTTCCCCAACGGTAGGCGGCGGTGATGTTAAGGTTGTGCCGGCGGTCGAAATGGGTGCGGTAGCGGATTTTGCCGTCGTGGCGTGTGACCCAGTTCAATGAATAGACTGTCCAGACGTACAGATTGTCCTTGTCGAATTTCAGGGTGATGTCCCCGCCGTAGGCACGTCCTGTCTCCAGCAGGAACTCATCGTCGCTCTCAAAAACCTGATACCTGTTGATGTTGGTCAGCTGGGAGAAATTCTTGTAGTAGACCTCCATGTTGGCGGTCATGAATCTTGAAAAGTCATATTCCATGCCGCATACAACATGCTGCCCCTTCTGGAGACTGTTACGGATTTTTTTGCCGGAAAGCTCATCTGTCTCTGGAACTGTCAGGAAACCGTAGAAGAGGTTCACCACATCCTGGTCGGAAGTCGCGCCAATCAGGTTCTGGGAATAGAGTCCCGCCGCCATCTTGAACCGAATGTTTTCTTTCATCAGGTATTTGGCGGCAAAACGCGGTTCTAAGGAGGTGGCGTTCTGCGAGGCGTAGTTGTCCAGCCGCAGTCCCGGCTCTATAATCCACTTGCGGAGGTTCCATTTGTATTTTGTGTATATGGCGATTTCGCTGTTGAAGGTCTTTTGTCCGCAATCCACCCCCAAGGCATTTGTGAAATTGTAATCCACCCAGGTCCCTGTCAGGTCGAAACCGTATTTGAAGGTGTTTTTGTCGAAATGGTAGGTGAAGTTGGTGGAGAAGGTGAAATCCCTCATTCCGCTGTTCCTGCCGAACTCGTTGTGCTCGTCAAGCCCCATCCCGTAGTTTGAATAGGCCAGAACACCCTGGATTATCTGTTCTGAATGGGAGGGGACCACCAGAAAGTTCGAGCCGATGCCCCATGCGTTCCAATGGTATCGGGCGATTTCCGGATAGTTTACCTGATCGTTAAAGCTGAATCCGAAGAGGTTGATATGGTTGTTGTCGGAGGGCTCGATGGTGATTTTGCCGTATGCGTCAAGATAGTTGTAGGGGAGCCCGTCCGCATTGGCGTAGCGGTAAAGCAGTTTTGAGGTCTGCTCCAGATATGATCCCTTTATGCTGGTGATGAAGGAAATAGGGGAGGCTGCCTTTTTATTGTCCATATCCCATTTGCGCAGCGGACCTTCCAGCACCAGTTTTGAGCCGAATGTGCTGATGTCCGCCTTGCCGCCGAACCGCTTTTTGTTTCCGTTGCGGGTGCGCACGTCCATGACCGATGAGGTGCGTCCGCCGTATTCCGCATGGAAACCTGCAGTGTATACGTCAGCCTCTTTCAGGATGTCGGTGTCGAAAATAGAGAAGAGCCCGATTGAATGGAACGGGTTGTAAATGTTCATTCCGTCCAGCAGCACCTTGTTCTGGATGGGTGTGCCGCCCCGAACGTATAGCTGCCCGCCCTGGTCGCCGGTGGAGACAATTCCCGGCAGCACCTGAAGGTACTGGGCAAGGTCGGGGATTCCGCCGACGGTGGGTAACTGCTCTATCTGTTTTGGCGCCACATACTGCATTGCGACACGCACGTCCGTAAGGTTGGCTGCCCGTTCAGCGGAAATTATGGTTCCGCTCAACTGGTGCACCGACGGTTTGATGCGGAAAACCCTGCTGACAATCTCATCCTTGCCGATTCGTATGGTGGTTGTAATGGAGTCGTATCCCACACAGCTGACGCGCACCTTGTACTCCCCGGCCGGAATCCGGCTGATTGAAAAGAATCCCTTGTCATCGGTGACGGCACCTTTGCCGATGCCGTATATAATGATGTTGCAGTAGGCGATGGGATTGTCGTTCGATTCGTCGCGCACGCTTCCCCTGAACATGCCTGTCTGGGCTTGCAGCACGGTGGAAAACACCAGGAACAGGAGAAGGATGCGGTGTCTCATTGCTCGTATTCGTTGTTGATGCTTAGGGATTCCAGCGCATTCAACGAGGCGTGCTGCTCCGCGTTCTTGACTAAGATGTCGCAGCCGTTGGCCACCCATTCATTATTGATGTATAGTGAGACCACATGCAGGTTCTTTCCGTTGTACATGATCTCTTTGGTCAGTTTGAAGCGGACTTCGGCCTTGTTGCGCTGCCCCCAGGCCATTATTTTGCCTTTGTAGTTGGTGTTGTCGGAAGCAACATCCTTTATGGTCTGTTCCTGCTGCTTCAATTGCTTTTGTATAAGTCTGGCGGCTGTATCGTACCCGTTGCAGAGGCTTATGGCGCCGATAAGCGCTTTCAGTATGTCGCTGTTTATATGGTCCCTCAGCAGCAGGGCGTTCTCGTCGTTCGATGCGGAACGGCCGGTGATTTGCAGCCGTTGGGCCATGCGGCTAAGTCTGGCGTGGTGCGCGATCCGGTTCCGCATCTCTTCCAGAAATGCGGAATCCATGAATGGGAACTTTTCATACAGGAATCCCACCAGCACGCTGTCCAGCACATTTTCCCCAAGGAAAGAGAGCCGCTCGTTGTTCGGGGCATCCTTTGGAACGGATGTTTTTGTATGCCAGGCCGATTCGAATAGCGGCAGGCTTCGGGCCGGAACCCGTATCCCGAATTGTCTCCGAAGGAATTTTTTCAGTGCGTTGCCCTTCAGCTCGGATGGGTTATTGTTCGTCATATCTCTTCAGGAGAAGGGTTATGTTATGCCCTCCGAAACCGAAGGAGTTGGAAAGGGCGTACCGGATGTCCTTTTTCTGCGCCTTGTCCCTTACAAGCTGCATTTCAGGCGGCATTTTTTCGTCCAGATTCTCCACATTGCAGGTCGGGGGGATTATGCCCTCGCGCAGGGAGAAGACGGTTGCAATGGCTTCGACGGCTCCGGCTGCGCCAAGCAGGTGCCCTATGGCAGATTTGTTCGAAGTGAGGGCAACCTTTGACATGCCTTCCCCGAACAGGGTGCGGATGGCGTTTATTTCAGCAAGGTCACCGGCCGGTGTGGAGGTGCCGTGCGTGTTGATGAAACCGACCTCATCCGTGGTTATTCCGGCATCTTCCAAAGCGTAGCGCATGGAGAGGGCCGCCCCGATTCCTTCAGGATGCGGCAGGGTGATGTGGTAGGCGTCTGCCGACATGCCGCTGCCAACAATTTCTGCCAGGATCGGTGCACCCCTGCGTATGGCATGTTCATATTCCTCCAGTACCAATGCGCCTGCACCCTCGCCCATGACAAAACCGTCGCGGTCCCTGTCGAAGGGGCGGGAGGCCTTCTCCGGCTCCTCGTTGCGTGTTGAAAGGGCGTGGGATGCGTTGAATCCCAATACGCCCGGAGGTGTGATGGGGGCTTCCGCACCGCCGGCGATAATGGCGTCCGCCTTCCCGATGCGGATGTTGGTGAAGGCATCGGCGATGGCGTTGGCCGAGGAGGCGCATGCGGATGATATGGAATAGTTCAATCCCATGAAGCCGTGCCGGATGGCGATGTGTCCGGATGCAATGTCCGAAATGACCCTGGTTACAAAGAATGGGGATAGTTTCGGATCCTGCATGTCCAGATTTTTCGTTTCCTCATAAAAGGAGCCGCATCCGCCCATGCCGGTGCTGAAGATTACACCGACCCTCTTCAGGTCGGTGCTTCCATCCTTGAGGCGTGACATTTCAATCGCCTCGTCCGCGGCGGCCACGGCAAACTGTGTGAACAGGTCCATTTTGCGGGACTCTTTGAGGTTCACATAGCGCAAAATGTCAAATTGCTTGACTTCGCAAGCAAATCTTGTTCTGAAGCAGGAGGCGTCAAAACGGGTGATGGGGCCGGCTCCGCTTACACCGGATAGCAAATTCTCCCAAAAAGTCGGACAGTCATTTCCTATCGGTGTAAGGGCCCCAAGTCCTGTGATGACAACTCTTCTTAATTTCATAAGAAGGGGTGTTGGTTTTAGTTCTCTTTGGTGGCGTTGGTTACAAAATCGATGGCATCCTGAACTTTAAGGAACTTTTCCTGATCCTCTTCCGGGATTTTGATTTTGAATTCGCTTTCAAAAGCCATTAACAGTTCAACCTTGTCGAGGGAATCTGCGGCCAGATCCTGCACAAAGTCCTTGTCCGGCGTAATTTCGGAAACGTCCCTGCCTAATTTGTCGGCAACAATCGCGATAACTTTTTCTTCAACGTTCATGATATGACTAATGTATTTGTTAATATTTCAATCGTGCAAAAGTAGTATTTTTTGGAACATCATGCCATGATTTTTTCATATATTTTGTATAAAAAAGGGTAAGATGTTGAAACATAGTTTGTATTATTGTTGAAAAAACCAATGCTCCAAATAGTGTATTATATGTGAGGAATTCGTATTTTTGCAAAAAATTACATCATGATGAAAAACAGCAGGAGACAATGGCATATTCCGCACACTTTCACCATTGTGCTGGTTGCGGTTGCGGTGGCCGCCGCGCTGACATGGCTGTTGCCGGGCGGCATGTTCGAGAGGCAGATGGTGCCGGTGGAGGGCGGTGCGCCGAGGGAGGTTGTGGTGCCCGGTTCATATCACCATGTGGAGCGTCAGGCGCAGACCTGGCAGCTGTTCGCCGCCTTCTATGACGGTTTTGTCAGGACAGCCAATATCATTGTGTTTATCTTCATGGTGGGAGGTGCATTCTGGATAGTCAATTCCACAGGTGCCGTCACCAAGGGGGTGGATGCGTTTCTGGTGAAGGCGGGACGCTGGGGGAGCAAGGGCATTTTCCGGCATATAAATGTCAATTTCCTTATCATTGCCCTGGTCATGGTCATGTTCAGCCTTTTCGGCGCTGTTTTCGGTATGAGCGAGGAGACATTGGCCTTCATGGTTATTTTTGTCCCACTTGCGATATCGATGGGCTATGACTCACTTGTGGGGATGGGCATGTGCTATCTGGCCGCCCATGTCGGCTTTGCCGGCGGCATGCTGAACCCTTTCACAATCGGCATTGCGCAGGGGCTTGCCGATCTTCCTGCCTTTTCCGGCCTGACCTACCGTCTGGTGTGCTGGGTGCTCTTTACGTTGGCCGGTATCCTTTTCGTGCTGGGCTATGCCCGCCGCATTGCGAGGAATCCGCAGTCTTCGCCAATGTATGCTGCGGACAACTATTGGCGGGAGAAGGCATCGGAAAACAGCACCGATGATGCTGCGCATCCGGCCGGTATAGCGGCATACCTGATTTTCGGGCTGCTGGCCGCCTTGGGAGTTTTCCTCTCCATCCGCGAGCCGCTTTCAGCAATGAACCTTCACCATTCTGTCTTCATGGTGCCTTGGATTCCCTTCTGCACACTTCTGTTTGTGCTGATAGGTCTCCGTGCCTTGCAGAAGGATGTCCGCTTTTTTGTGCTCGACATGCTTCTGGTGACACTGCTTGCGCTGGTGGCCGGTGTTCTTTCACACGGCTGGTATATCCGTGAGATTGCCGCACTCTTTTTTGCCATGGGGCTGCTTTCAGGCATCGCATGCTCATACAGGTTGGACAGGATTATGCGACTTTTTTTGGATGGTTGCAGGGACATGCTGACGGCTGCATTGGTTGTGGGTCTGGCTGGCGGCATCATTGTCATGTTGGAGAACGGTCACATCATCGACACTCTGCTTTATGGCATGGCACAGGCGATGGATGGCACCGGAAGGGTCGGTTCCGCAGCCGGCATGTACCTGTTCCAGAATGCGCTGAACCTTGTGATCCCTTCCGGCTCGGCCAAGGCTGCGCTTACAATTCCAATAATGGCACCGTTTGCGGATCTGCTGGAAATATCGCGGCAGACGATGGTTCTTGCCTTCCAGTTCGGGGACGGCATCACCAACATGATTACGCCCGCCTCCGGCGTGCTGATCGGATGCCTTGGTGTGGCGAGGGTCCCATACGCGGTGTGGATGAAATGGATTTACAAATGGATACTTCTGCTGCTGGTCGTCGGTTTCCTTCTGCTGCTGCCAACGCTCTTTTTCCCGATAGCGGGGTTCTGAGGTGCCAGGCGGTCTTGAGGTGTAATCCAGTTTATAGTTAATAGTTAATAGTTTATAGTTAATAGTTGTTTTTCACATCCCTTTTATTTCCTCCACAGGAATCCCTGTGGATTGGGAAATCTGCTCAGCCGGAATCCCCAACTGTTTCATTTTTGCGGCAATCACGATGCGTTCTTTGGCACGACCTTTCTCAATTCCTTTTTCCAGACCTTCCAGCAGGCCTTCCGCCCGTCCTTCCGCTCTTCCTTCGGCTTTTCCCTCATGAAAGCCCTCCACAACGCCCTTGGTGCGGCTGGTGTTGAGCACGTCTTCCCTGTAGAACTTGTTGTACAGGTAATTGTCGTATATTTTCTGTTCCGCCACCGTCATTTTCAGGTAGTCCAGACGGCGTTGCGCCTCCTGCAGTCCCGGCACCGTGGTGTCCTGGCGGATGCGTTCGTTCTTCAGGTAGTCCATCCATTCGTCCATCGCATTCTCCGGTTCCTTGTTGAAAGCCTTCACACGCAGGATGTAGTACTCCGGGAAGACATGCTTCGGCGATAGTATCCTGATGCCGTTGCGGTCCTCCTCCGTGATCTGCAGTTCGTCGCCAGTGTTCATTCCTATGAGGCGGTTCTGGCCGTGGTAGAGGTAGTCGCTGCCCTCGCCAAGGTCGAAGTAGACGATGTTGACCGAATAGACCTTCTTCACATCTGAATACTGCTTGCCCTTGGTGATGTGCTCGGTGATGGTCTTGGCCACACCGTAGACCATCCGCTGCAGGTAGTAGTACTCCTCCGACTGCTGTATCTCCACGAGGATGATCTCGCCGTTGCTGTTCTTTGCCTTGATGTCCACACGGTTGAACTTGTCGTCTTCGTTCTGCTGGTTGCTTTCGCTCTCCAGCAGCTCCACTATTTTCACCCGCTCCTTCAGCAGCACCGTGAGGAACCCTTCGAACACGCTGAAGTCGGCCTTGTCGCGCAGTATGTGCTTTGCAGCCCAGTCGAACCGGATGTAATGGGTGTCATTTTTTTCCATTTCGTTGTTTCCGTTTTTGTTCATTTCTTTTTTGTTCATTTTGTTAATTTTTAAAGGTTAATGGTATTATTCCCGTTTTGTGTAGAGACGTGGCGCGCCGCGTCTCTACGGTACAAATCCATTCCGTTCCCGCAGAATGGATTTGCAAAAATAATCAAAATCCCAATACGGAATTCCGCCCGTGCGGAAAAAAATCATTCCACCATTTTTTATTGAAATATCCGCAATAATTCTTTTTCATCCGCGTTATCCTATCATTTAAAGGTAATGATGCGGAGCATGTCTACATTATATAAATATGTCGGAGGAGTGCTGGCGGCCGTGCTGCTGCTGCCATTGCTTCTCGGTTCCTGCCGGAAGGAGCCGCTCTCCGAGGAGGGCGGGCTGCGCTTTTCTTCGGAGATAGTGGCTTTCGACACCGTCTTCACCTCCATCACATCGGTGACGGAGCGGCTTGTGGTGACCAACCCCTCCAACCGTGAGGTCACGACGGATGTGCTTTTGGGCGGCGGCAGCCAATCCTATTTCTCTGTAAATGTGAACGGGAGGCCAGGGCCTTCATTACGGGAGGTGCGCATTCCGGCACGGGACAGCATATTTGTTTTTGTGAAGGTGAACATCCATCCCAACGGGCAGGATACGCCGCTGCTGGTGGCGGACACCCTGCATTTCCTGACCGACGGCGTGCGGCAGCAGGTGCAGTTGGTCGCCTCCGGCCAGGATGCCCATTTCATCGTGGCGGACAGCCGTGTCGGGAGCCTCCCATACAAGATTGTTGCCGGCGAAGGGGAGCACACCGTGTGGAAAAACGACAAGCCATACGTGATTTACGGCTATGCGGTGGTCGATTCGACTGGAAGGCTGGACATTGAACCTGGCGTGCGGGTGTATGTGCACAAGGAGGGCGGATTATGGGTGTACAAGGGCGGCTGCCTGAAGGCGCACGGCACCCTGCAGGATCCGATTGTGTTCCAGGGTGACAGGCTTGAATCTTTTTTCCAGAAGGACTACGCGCAGTGGAGCCGCATCTGGATCAACGAGGGGACGGAGGACAACGAGATGGACTATGTCATTATCCGCAACGCGTTTATCGGAATCCAGGCGGAGATACTGGACGGGGACATGGGGAACCGGCTGGTGCTCTCCAATTCTGTGATTGAAAAGTCGTCCGGCATAGGTTTCTTCGGACGCGGATACCGCGTTGAGGCCTACAACAATGTCTTTTCAGATTGCGGACAATATGCCCTGGCGCTTGTACAGGGGGGCGACTACCATTTCGTGCACAATACAGTCTGCAACTACTATTCGTTGGGCGTCCGCAAGAGCCCTTCCGTTTTCTTCAGCAACTATTACGATGTGGGTGACATCCGCTACCTGAGCGATTTCAAGGCGGAATTCGTGAACAATGCAATATATGGCAATTTGGCGCGTGAATTTTCATGCAGCCATCTGCCTCAGGCATCGTTCCAGGCCTCCATACATGACGGGATCCTGCGCTGCGACACCGTATATGCCGATATCTTCGGTGACAACCTCCAACGTGACAAGGATCCGAAACTGGAGGATGTCCGCGCGGGAAAATATGGGCTGACTGCAAATTCACCATGCATCGGGGCGGGGAGATACCTGTCCGCCTATCCGACAGACCGGAATGGCAATCCGCGTCCGGATCCGCCCGCATTGGGGGCCTATGAGTATGTACCAGATAACAGTCAACGAAAATAATACAAGTATGAGGAAAAACTATATTTTCAAATCATTGCTGCTCTGCCTGCTCCTGTTGCCGGCACTGACAGTTTCAGCACAGCAGGTGAAGTCTTCCACCAACAAGAAGGCGATAAAGCAGTACCAGAAGGGTATGGAGCATATCCGCAACAAGGAGTTCGACGAGGCCATCCGGTATGCAAAAATGGCCATACAGGAGGATGTCTCCTTCACTGAGGCATACCTCATGGTGGCTGAGTCCTATTCCATGAAGCAGGAGTCCGATCTTGCGCTGATGTATTATCAGAAGGCACTCTATGTGGATCCTGATTTCTCCCCGCAGCTCTACTATTTTACCGCGAGGGAGTACATGCGCTGCAACCATTACAACGAGGCGCTGGAATATTTTGTGCAGTATTTCGACCATGCCGGCATCGACAAGTCGAAGGCATCGGCCGACATACGCACCCATTACGACCAGTGCGTCTACCGCGCAAAACTTATGACGGATTCCAACCACATCAAGCTGGTGAACATGGGTCCGAACATCAACTCCGCGTTGGACGAGTACCAGCCTTCGTTCACTGCCGACGAGTCCTGCATCGTCTTCACGCTGCTGCGTCCCGCCGACGCCCTTACGGAATGCAAGGGCTGCTCCACGGAGGAGGACCTCTACTTCAGCCGTCAGGAAAAGGGGGAGTGGCAGCCGGCCAAGCCGCTGGGCGAACCTGTGAATTCCCATTACAACGAGGGGGCACAGTGCATCTCGCCGGACGGCAAATATGTGCTCTTCACCGCCTGCCACCGTGATGACGGCTACGGCAGCTGCGACCTTTACTGGTCCAAACGTGAGGGGAACCGCTGGACTGTTCCGCAGAACATGGGCAAACCTGTGAACACGCAGTTCTGGGAGTCTCAGCCCACCTTCGGTGCGGACGGCAAAACCATCTACTACACCTCCAACCGTCCGGGCGGAAAGGGCAAGTGCGACATCTGGATGACAACCATGGTTGAGGACGGCGTCTTCAGCACGCCGGTGAATGTGGGCGAACCCATCAACACCTCCGGCGACGAGCTGGCACCGTACCTGCACCCCAACGGAACGGTGCTCTATTTCGCCTCGACCGGACATCCCGGCATGGGCGGGCAGGATCTTTTCTACAGCCTGCAGAACAGCGACGGCAGCTGGAACCAGCCGCAGAACATGGGCTATCCCATCAACACCTCCGCCGACGAGACCAACATCGTGGTCAATGCGAAGGGCACACGCGGCTATGTCTCCTCCAACAAGAAGGGAGGGCTTGGCAGGATGGACATCTACTGGTTCGAGATGCCTGAAAAGATGCGCCCGCAGCCTGTCACATACCTGAAGGGACGCATTTTCAACGCCAAGGATTCCTCCGTGATGTGCGCCAAATTCAAGGTGATCGATCTGGAGAGCGGGCAGGAGAAGGTGATGTCCTCCTCCGACCCGGAGACGGGCGAGTTCCTGGTCTGCATTCCCTCCAACGGCAGCTATGCGCTGCATGCCCAGCATCCGGAATATCTGTTCTATTCGGCCAATTTCACGCTCGATTCCTCATACCAGCTGAAGCCTTATCATAAGGATATCTACATGAACCCCATCGAGACGGGGCGCAGCGTCGTGCTGAACAACGTCTTTTTCGACACCGACCGCTCCACGCTGAAAAAGGAGTCGGAGGTGGAGCTTGAAAAGCTTTGCGAACTGATGAAGTCCAACCCGAAAATCCGCGTGGAGATTGCCGGCCATACCGACAATCAGGGCTCGAAGGAGCATAACCTCACGCTCTCGCGCAACCGCGCCAAGGCGGTTTATGACTATCTGGTGGCGCATGGCATAAAGGCCGACAGGATGCGCTACAAGGGCTACGGATTTGACCAGCCGGTGGCCTCCAACGACACACCGGAGGGACGTGCGCTGAACCGCCGCACCGAATTCAAAATCGTGGGCAAATAGTGGAAGATGCAATCCGTCAAAAGGCGGAGGAGCTTGGTTTTTCCGCCTGTGCGTTCACTGACTGTTCCGACCTCATGTCGGAACAGTTCCGTTTGGAACGTTGGCTCTCCGCAGGCCGTCAGGCGGGAATGGACTATATGTCCCGCCATCGTGATATCCGCTACCATCAGGTTTCGGAATATGCGCTGGGAAGGGACTACCATGCCGTGATGCGCGAAAAACTTCATCTGCTGGCCCAGTATGTGCAGACGCTGGGAGAGGGGGTGAAAACCCGCTGCTGCGTGGATACGGCGCCGGTGCTGGAGAAGGCGTTGGCGCGGCGTGCCGGACTTGGATGGATTGGTCGTAACACATTATTGGTGACGGAAAAAGGCAGCCGTTTTTTTATTGGGGAAATCTTCACTTCGCTGCCACTGCATCCTGACGCGCCTGTGGAGGAGCGTTGCGGCGGCTGCAACGCCTGTGTTGAGGCTTGTCCGGCACATGCGCTCTCTGCGGAGGGGCTGGATGCGCGGCGGTGCCTCTCATATCAGACCATCGAGCGGAAGGAGCTCCCTCTTCCGGAAGAGGTGAAAACTGCCTTGGGCCACCGCATCTACGGCTGCGATGTCTGCCAGCAGGTATGTCCCTATAACCGTAATGCGGAGGAGACAAAGGTGGATGATTTTCTGCGCACGCCCGAATGGTTCGCGTGGGGGGACGCGCAGTGGCGGCAGCTCACGCAGGAGCAGTTTGACGCCCAGTTCCATGATTCCGCCATGCAGCGCATCGGTTATGAGCGGCTGATGGAGAACATCCGTGCCGCTTCCGGAAAAGACAATGATACTGACGAAGGGTAACTATCCCAGCATTTTCCGTGCGGTGCGCAGGGATTCGACCAGCCGGTCAACCTCTTCAAAGGTGTTGTAGGCGGCGAATGAGGCACGTACTGTGCCGGGTATGCCCAGACTGTCCATCAGCGGCTGGCAGCAGTGGTGCCCCGTGCGGACGGCGATTCCCATAAAATCTATCAGTGTGCCCACATCGGTGGGATGGTGCGGCTCCATCAGGAAGGAGACGACGGCGGCCTTTTCGGGTGCGTTGCCGATAATCCGGATGCGATCCTCCTGCATCAGCTTTTGTGTGGCGTAGGCGGTCAGTTCCGATTCATATTTTATGAGGTTTTCGTGTCCGTACAGCCGGACAAACTCCAGCGCGGCCTGCAGCCCGATGGCTCCGGCCACGTTTGGCGTGCCGGCCTCGAACTTGAATGGCAGGTCGTTGAAGGTGGTGCGGTCGAAGCCGACGTGGCGGATCATGTCGCCGCCACCCTGGTAGGGCGGAAGCGCCTCCAGCATTTTCTCCTTGCCGTACAGCACCCCGATGCCCATCGGCGCATAAATCTTGTGTCCTGAAAAGCAGTAGAAGTCGCAGTCCAGCTCCTGCACATCGGTAATGCAGCTCTTGACCCCCTGCGCACCGTCCACCAGCACCGGCACACCGTGAGAGTGGGCGATGCGGATAATCTCCTTCAGCGGGGTGATGGTTCCCAGCACATTCGAGGCCTGCGTGACGGCGACAATTTTTGTCTTTCCGCTGAAAAGCCTTTCGTATGCCTCCATGTCAAACTCCCCATTTTCGTGCATCGGAATGACGCGTATGTTGGGACTCTGTCCGGCTCCGGCCAGCTGCCAGGGCACAATGTTGGAGTGGTGCTCCATGATGCTGCAGATAATCTCATCGCCCTCCTGCAAAATGCTCTTCCCGAATCCGTGTGCCACAAGGTTGATTGCCTCTGTGGTGCCTCTGGTGAAGACTATCTCATGCGGATGCCTGGTGTTCAGAAACTGCTGCACCGTTTTCCGTGCCTGCTCGTATGCCTCCGTGGCCAGCTGGCTCAGATGGTGCACGCCGCGGTGCACGTTGCTGTTGGTCTCCCTGTAATAGTCCTCCACCGCACGCAGCACCGCCTCCGGTTTCTGCGTGGTGGCGGCGTTGTCAAGATAGATAAGCGGCTTGTCGTGCACCTGTCGTTGCAGGATGGGGAACGATTCCCGGAACTGTTGTTGCTGTTCGGGTGTCATCAGTGCATCTGTTTGAGGAAGGTGGCGTAGAGCAGTACAAAGGCTACTGTGACCAGCAGGCCGCCGACATCAAATGGCAGGTGGACGAAAAGCACCGGAGCGACAAGCAGCAGGGCCTGTGCCACAGTGTAGATGTGGAATCCCACCTTCCTAAGTCCGAGCATGAAGGCCGCACCTGTGACGGATGCCGCATACAGCAGGCAGAGCAGCAGGTAGTACATGCGGGGCTGGACCACCAGCGCCTGCGACACATCCACCTTGTCCCCATAAATGGAGACCATCATGTCACGTGCCTGTTCCATAATCATTGGCAGGGAGGAGTATATGCCTGTAAAAAGGAAATACCCCAGGCAAGAAATGCCGCTGCCGATAAAGGTGAGGATGCAGAGCACCATCAGCCAGCTTGGACGCTCGCCAGTAGCTGCACGGTTCGGCTCTTCGGGGTCGGTGTAGGGAATATTCTCTTGTTCTTCCATAAGATGATGTTTTATTTTTGTGTTATTTTATTCCAATTTTTTTAGTGCGGATTCCGCTTCCCGGACCAGTTTGCCCGCATCGGTGTCAGGGTCGTACCGGACCGCCTTGAAGGGCTCCAGCAGCTGTTCCAATGCCTTTAGTTTAGTCGGGGAACTTTTGGCCTCTTCGCGCAAAAGGCAGATCTTCTCATAATCCTGTATGCCCTGTACCAGCCGCTCAAAGCGGATGCTGCTGCCGTTCGGATAGACAAGGTAGCAGTCGCCGCTGTACCATTTGCGGAAGCGGCTGTCAGTGCAGGGGCTTGCCACCCAGCTGTTGTATGCCCAGCGCAGATAGCCGTCAAACCCGAGGGCGGCGGCGTGCAGGCCTATCCATGTCGCTTCTGCAGGCGGCGAAAAGGTGAAGGTGTTGGGGCGCAGCGGGGCGTTGCAGGTGTAGTAGGTGGTGTACTGTCCGTTATCCCGCCGCTGTTCCACCACTTCTGCCGGGATTCCGGCATGGTCGTGGATGAGGCTGATGTCATGCATGAGCGGCACCAGCTTTTCAATCTCCGGTGAATAGTCTATCGCCCCTTTGATGCGGAATTCCGGGTCGGCGCGTCTCACTATGTCGAAGGCGGCGCGGAACTGCTCCATCGGTCGTTCGTCCATGGCGATGCAGGTGCGGTTGAACCATCCCTTCGCCCGCAGGTGCCTTGCAAAATCGGTAAGGAAGGGGAGGATGTAGGCCTCGTAGGCAGGTTCGCCCGGTTTGCAGTCGATGTGCTGCAGTGTGCTTGTGGCCATATCCACATATTCGAAACGGTAACCCCACGGCACGATGGTGTAGCAGTCGATCTGCCCTGTGACGCCGCAGGAGAACATGAATTCCACCCAGCGGTCAAAAACAGTGTAGTCATAGCTCCAGCTGCCGTCGATGTGTTTCATCTTTACAATCATGCTCTCAAACGGATCCTGCGTCTGGCTCTTCCACGGGTGCTGCATGATGCTGGTTGTAATTGCTTTGCCTCCAGCCTGTGCATACTGCTCCATCAGCGGGCGCAGCCTGTCGAAATGTTCCCTGCTCCAGAGCGGCACGTTGAAATAGCGCGCCACCGCGTATGGGTTCTGCCACAGGTCGAGATGGATTTTCCAGTCCTTAGGTTCCGGCAGCGTCCGTTTGCTGACAGTCAGGCTGTAGGCGAGCCGCATCGGCCTGCCGTTGCAGGTGAGTGTGATGGTTCCTTTGTAATCGCCCGGTACGGCTGCGCGTGGCACGCGGATGGTGATCCAGAGCGGACGGGTGGTGCGGGCGGCCACCTCACATCGTGCGGAGGTGTCAAGCATGTCGGGCATCAGGAAGGAGTCGCTGCGGTTGTTGTAGGTGTCGGTCATCACGTAGCGGACAAAGGCGCATTGAATTGCGGTGGCGGGAATCCGGTTTTTTCCGCAGGTGAGTTCGCCTGCCCTGACGGTGATTGTGGCCGCTTCGGGCGTTGCGAAAACCGCCTGTGCGCAGACCCTCTCCCCGCGCCATGCGTAAAGTTCAGGTGCCTTTCCGGCAGTCGGAACCTGGCTGCGTGAATAGCGCACATCAGTGTTTCCCCACACGAATTGCGGTTTTTTCAGGAGGTTCCATGCCTCCTGCGGCCCCGGCTTCGGGTCTGCAGGCTCGGTTTCCGGCTGCGCCGTTGCTGCAGGAATGGCAGCCGCCAAAATGATAATCAGTCCAAGTAGTATCCGATGGTTCATGTTGTTTTCCCTTCAATAATTCAGAATGCAAAGATAGCACTTTTTCCAATACGTGAGGAGGGTCTGACGCATAGAAAATGTCAGGGCAGGATTTTCAGATTTTATACAATTTTTTATTATCTTTGCAAATTTGCCCGACAGTTTGAAAAAACGGTTGCGCTATTTTTAATAAATTGATAATGAAATGATTGTAATCGGAATAACAGGGACAATCGGTTCCGGAAAGGGCACGATTGTCGAATATTTGGTGCAAAAGCGCGGATTCCGGCACTATTCTGTCAGGGAATACCTGCTGGAAATCATCCGCAAGGCGGGGATGCCGGAGAACCGCGATTCCATGACGGCGGTGGGCAATGCGCTGCGTGCCGCCCATTCCGCCTCCTTTATTACAGATGAACTGTACAAGCGGGCGTTGCAGGAGGGATGCAATGCGGTCATCGAGAGCGTGCGGGCCGAAGGGGAGGTGCTTTCCTTGCGCCAGAAACCGCATTTCTACCTCTTCGCGGTCGATGCGGACCGGAAGTGCCGGTACGAACGGGTGCACCTGCGCGGCTCCGAAACGGACCATATCAGTTTTGAAACTTTTGTGGCCAATGAGGAGCGGGAATTCCGCTCCACCGATCCGAACCGGCAGAATCTGGAGCGTTGCATCCAGCTGGCTGACTACCGCTTCCGGAACGACGGCACCATGGAGGAGCTGTTCGGCCAGGTGGAGTCGGTGATGCGTGAGATTGAGGGGAAGGAGTCTGTCCCCGCTGTTCCCTACGTGCGCCCCAGCTGGGACGAATATTTCATGGAAATCGCCAATACGGTCGCCAAGCGCGCCACCTGCGACCGCGGACGCAGCGGCTGCGTGGTGGTTAAGGACCGTCAGATTCTTGTGACAGGCTACGTCGGTTCTCCCGTCGGCATGCCGCACTGTGACGAGATGGGGCACCAGCTGAAGCAGATGGTGCATGAGGACGGCACTGTCACCACCCACTGCACACGGACTGTCCATGCGGAGCAGAACGCCATCTGCCAGGCGGCCAAGAGAGGCATTTCTTTGGAGGGCGCCACGCTCTATTGCCGGATGACCCCGTGCCGCACCTGCGCCATGATGATCATCAACTGCGGCATCCGCAGGGTGGTGTGCGAGATGAAATACCATGCGGGAGCGGAGAGTGAGGAGATGTTCCGTCACGCCGGCATCAGCCTGGAGTTCATGCATGACGAAGTTTTACAATACGCGAAACAATAGCAGATGGTTGAGATTATTGAGGTAAGGACGGCGCGGCAGCGCCGGCAGTTCGCAAAGCTGCCTTTTTCCATATACAAGGGGAATTCCTATTGGGTTCCGCCCCTGATCGGTTCCGAAATAAAGGATCTTGATCCGGAGGAGAATCCTTTTTTCAACGGTTGTGACACCTGCTTCTGGCTGGCACGCAAGAATGGAAAGATTGTCGGGCGCATCGGTGCCATCATACACCACCGGTACAATGCCAAGACCGGAGAGAAGTACGGGCGCATAACCCGTCCGGAATTTGTGGATGATGCGGAGGTTTCGGATGCCCTGTTCCGCACGGCGGAGGAATGGATCCGTGCACGCGGCATGGAGGCTGTTGTCGGACCGTTGGGCTTTTCCAATGTGGATACCCAGGCTGTTCTGGTGGAGGGCTTTGACCAGCTGGCTTCGGTCGCCTCGGTCTATCATCTTCCGTACTATAAGGAGCATTTTGCGCGTCTGGGCTATAAGAAGCTGCTGGACTGGGTTGAGTTCAACCTCTATCTGGAACCGGAGGTTCCGGCCAAGGCGGTGCAGCTTTCACGTGTGGTGAAACAGCGGTTCGGCCTGACGGTGGAGCAGATGCATGACAGGGAGGAGATGCGCCGTTACGGTCGTGATTTTTTCCATGTCTTCAACATCGCGTTTGACGACCTCTTCTCCTTCATCGCCTTTGACGATGCGCAGATTGACTATCTGCTTGACACCTATGTCTCTGTCATCAATCCGGAATTTGTGCATATTGTGAAGAATGCTGAGGGCGAGCTTGTGGGCGCCATTGTGCCCGTCCCCTCTCTGAGCCGTGCGCTGCAGAAGGCGAACGGAAGGCTGTGGCGCGGCCTGCCTGCCATCCTGCGCAGCCGTAAAAATAACGACACGATCGACCTCTTCCTGACCGGCGTGCTGCCGTGATAGCCGAAACCTATCCGGTGATGATAAGATACGGCATGACCACCGTGGACACCACCGGCATGTTGGAGAACAACCGTAAGGCCATCCAGAACTGGAAGGGTTACAACCATGTCCAGAACAAGCGCAAGCGCTGCTATATAAAATATTTTGACGCCGCACGCCAGGCGGCCTATGTCGAACCGGAATTTGACTCAAAAGTTTGAATCCATGATCACACACATTGAAGGCATTTTGTTTGAAAAAACTCCGACCTATGCGGTCATCGACTGCGGCGGGGTGGGTTTCATGATCAATATTTCTCTGCACACCTATTCGCAGCTGCCGGATGAGAAGGAGCGCTGCCGCCTGTATACCCATTTTGTGGTCAAGGAGGATTCGCAGTCCCTTTTCGGTTTTGCCGGACTATACGAGCGGGAGCTGTTCAGGCTGCTCATGTCGGTTTCAGGCATCGGTGCCGGGACTGCCAGAATGATGCTGTCCGCATTCCCGCCGGAGGAGCTTGCATCGCACATTGCCGCCGGAGACACCAGAATGGTCCAGTCCATTAAAGGGGTTGGTGCCAAGACCGCCCAACGCATTGTGTTGGAGCTGAAAGATAAAATTCTTAAAATGTCACCGGAAATTACACCAAAAAATAATTTGGTGCCGGACAATATATCCGCAGAAGAGGCGTTATCTGCTTTAGTCCAGTTGGGATTTTCCAAGCCGGTGGCCGCAAAAGCCGTCCAGCAGGTGCTGAAGTCGGGTGGTGCGGAACTGCCGGTGGAGGAGATTATCCGACAGGCATTAAAAATGTTGTAAACACCTAAAAAGGAAGCGTGAGAAGAGTCCTGAATATAGCGGTTGCCGCTTTTGTCTTTTCCTGGTTGTTCGGGGGATGGTTCGCATTCCTTCCGCCACATCATCATGTGGAGGGTTTGTCGGATATCACACCACGGAGCGCCATCAATCCGGCGGACACGCCCGTCACACCGAAACCCAAGGTGAAGGTGCGCGGCATCCCGACCAATCCTCTGGATCGCAGCAAGGCGCATCCGCTCCAGCTTAAGGATCCGAAAAACGTCACCACGGAGGTTGTCTACGATCCTGTGACCAACAGCTACCAGCTGCAGCGCAAGATTGGCAATACCCCTTACGGCCCGCCTACGGAAATGTCAGTCGGGGAATATCTGCAGTACGACATGGATGCCGCAATGCGGAAATACTGGCGCGAGCGTGCCGGGGTTGGCAAGGAGGATACCGGCAGCCGCGGTTTCCTGCCGGACATACGCATTCCTGGCGAAGTGTTCGAGGATATTTTCGGCAGCAACAAGATTGACATACGGCCGACCGGTTCCATCGAGATGCGGTTCGGCATCGAGCATAACCGGACCGACAACAAGAATCTCGCTGTGAACCAGCGGAGACAGACCCGTTTCGATTTCGATGAGGACATCCAGTTGAGCCTGAAGGCCAGCATCGGGGACAAAATCCACTATGACATGAACTTCAAGTCAAAGCAGGTCTCACTTTTGGACGAGAACAAGTTCAAGCTGAACTATGAGGGCAAGGAGGATGAGATCATAAAGCTGCTGGAGTTCGGTAACATCAACATGCCATTGACCAGCACGCTGATAGAGGGCTCGCAGAACCTTTTCGGTGCCAAGGTCCAGACGCAGTTCGGCAAACTGATGCTCACTACGGTCGTGTCGCAGAAGAAGGGGGACAAGCGGCAGATCCAGCTGGAGAACGGTTCGGAATACACCGAATATGAGTTCAAGGCGGACGATTACGAGGAGGACAAGCACTTTTTCATCGCACAATATTTCTACGAGCACTATGCCGAGGCGATGAAGACGCTGCCGCTGATCAACTCGCGCATAACCATCACCCGTATCGAGGTGTGGAAAACCAACATTGGCTCGGCGGTCGAGCAGAACCGTAACATCATTGCCATTACCGATTTGGGTGAGGCAAACCCCTACAACAGGGGCATAAGTTCCAATCATCTGCCGGGCGGCTATCCCGACAGCAATGCCAACGATTTCCTGCAGGGGATCGACTATAGCCAGATGCGCAGCATCAGCAATGTCTCAACCTATCTTAAGACTTATCGCGGCGGCATGACATCCGGCGTGGATTTCGAGAAAATCGAATCCGCCAGGCTGCTGACCTCAAACGAATACACCTTCAATCCGAAGTTGGGTTTTATCTCGCTGAACACGCGCCTGAATTCGGACCAGGTGCTGGCCGTGGCCTTCCAGTATACCATCAACGGTGACCCGAATGTGTATCAGGTCGGGCAGTTCTCCAACGAAGTGGTTGCGCCGGGCTGCATCATTGTGAAACTGTTGCGCAGCACCGCCATCAACACGCAGATTCCCTTGTGGAAACTGATGATGAAAAATGTCTATTCCTTAGGTGCCTATCAGGTCTCCAAGGACGACTTCCGGCTGAATGTGCTCTACAAAGGCGAGGATGACGGCGTGGGCAAAGGCTATTTCACCAATGTGGAGGAATCCCTGCAGGGTGTCTCCCTGATCCGTATTCTGGGGCTGGACCGCTTGAACAGCCAGCTTGCCGAATATCCCGACGGAGTGTTTGACTTTATCGACAAGGCTGCAACCGAAGGCGGTACCATACAGTCGGAATCCGGCAAGATATTCTTCCCGACGCCGGAGCCGTTCGGCAAGGATTTGCGCGAGGCGTTGAAGGGGAGTCCCGGTGCGGGCGACCTTTACGCATACGATTCGCTCTATTCCCTGACCAAAACTTTGGCACAGCAGTATTCCAACCGTAACAAGTTCTATCTGGAGGGGCGTTACAAATCCTCCTACGGAGCAGATATTTCGCTGGGCGCCTACAATGTGTCGCCCGGGTCGGTGACCGTGCTGGCCGGCGGCATCGTTCTGACGGAGGGGACCGACTATACGGTCGATTACACCGCCGGAACTGTCCGTATCATAAACGAGAACTACCTGCAGTCAGGCACGCCCATCACGGTGTCGGTTGAGAGCGAGAATTCGCTCGGCACCACCCAGACCATGATCGGGCTGCACGCGGACTACAACTTCAGCAAAAACTTCATGGTTGGTGCCACGCTGCTGAACCTGAGCGAACGGTCGGAGACCTTCAAGGTTAATTTCGGCGAGGAGCCGATCAACAACACCATCTGGGGATTCAACACCGCTTTTGAAAGGGAATCCCAAAAGGTGACCGACTTGCTAAACTATCTTCCCAACTACAGCTCCAAGCAAATCTCAACCATCAAGTTTGACGGGGAGTTCGCGCAGTTCCTTCCGGGCTATTCGCGCAGTATCGGCAAAAAGGAGTCCGCTGCGCTCTACATCGACGACTTTGAGGCGGCGCAGACCAGCAGCACCCTGACCACGGTCGGCATGTGGCATCTCGCCTCCACCCCGCAGAACCAGACACGTCCGGGAATGTTCCCTGAGGCGGCCATAGGCACCGGCCTGCAATACGGCTTCAACCGTGCACTGCTCTCCTGGTATGTCATTGACCCGCTTTTCCACAACAACAGCCGCAGCACGCCCGACAACATCACCAGTGCGGACAAGTCCGACATGTATGCCCGCCGCGTGCTGATCAAGGAGGTATTTCCCTACCGCAGCGTGGATGCCACCAGCGAGGATCCGTACCTGTCGGTGTTCAATCTGGCGTTCTATCCGTCCGAGAGGGGACCTTACAACTTCGACACATACGGCGTTGCAGGTGTCTCATCCGGTCTGAATGCGGATGGTACGCTTAAGAATCCCTCCTCACGATGGGGCGGTATCATGCGCAAACTGGACAACACCAACTTTGAGGTCAGCAATGTTGAGTACCTCGAATTTTGGATGATGGATCCCTTCTATGAGAATCCGACACATTCCGGAGGTCAGCTCTATATCAATTTGGGAGACATTTCCGAGGATATCCTGCGGGACGGCCGCAAGAGCTTCGAGCATGGCCTGCCTGAAGACGGCAGCCTGACCGGCGTGGACACCACCATCTGGGGCCGTGTGCCGCTCAGCCAGTCCATTGTGACCGCCTTCTCCACAGAGGTCACCTCGCGCAAATATCAGGATGTCGGCTATGACGGCCTGCAGGACGAGATGGAGAAACGTCATTACGCCAACTATCTGGCCACTGTCAAGAACATACTTTCCCCTGCGGTCTATTCTGCCTTCGAGGCTGACCCTTCGGCGGACAACTACCACTATTTCCGCGGCTCTGACTATGACGGATGGGATTACAAGATTACCCGCCGGTACAAATATTTCAACAACACGGAGGGCAACTCCCCGACCGACAGCGACAATCCGGAGTCCTATCCGACACAGTCCTCATCCATGCCGAACATGGAGGATATCAACAACGACAACACGCTTAATGAGGATGAGCGCTATTACCAGTACGTCATCAACCTTTCGCCCGACAAGATGAAAATCGGCGAGGGCTACATCACCGACGTTATGGAGAACAACAACGTGCAGCTGGATGACGGTTCGACTGTCACGGTGAAGTGGTATCAGTTCAAGGTTCCGGTCAAGTCGCCGGATGCTGTCATAGGCAACCTGCACGATTTCTCATCGATACGCTTTATCCGTATGTTCCTGAAGGGCTTCAGCGATCCTGTGGTCCTTCGTTTCGCCACCCTTGAACTTGTTCGTGGCGATTGGCGCACCTGCACGGACGACCTGAAGGAGGATGGCGAATATTTCGGTGACAATACCGGAAACTTCTCGGTCTCCACCCTGAATCTTGAGGAGAACTATTATCGTGAACCGGTGCCTTACAGGTTGCCTGGAGGGCTGGAGCGGGAAAAATGGTACACCACCACCAGCAATGTTTCGGAGAGGAACGAGCAGAGTCTGGTTCTGAAGGCTTTGAACATCATGGACGGCGATGCCCACGCGGTCTACAAGAACTGCACCTACGACCTGCGCCGCTTCGGCGAACTGCGCTTCTACCTCCATGCGGAGAATGTGGAGGCCTCTGACAACAACAAGCCCAACGACATGACCTTCTTCATCCGGTTGGGAACAGACGCCACCAACAACTATTACGAATATGAGATTCCGTTGGTCTACACGCCGTGGTACACAACGGACACCTCGCTGATATGGCCTGTTGCCAACAAGATTGCAATACATCTCCAGCAGCTGATAGACGCCAAGCAGGAGCGGAACATCGCAAACCGCAGCGGCTCGTCCTATCCCATCAACGAGCGGTACGCCGTGCCGGACGGGGAGAGAATGATCTATGTGAAGGGCAATCCCAACCTGGCCGATGTCAATGTGATTCTGATGGGTCTGCGCAATCCGAAAAAACGTTCGCTCTCCGATGACGATGACATGCTGCCGAAATCGGTGGAGGTCTGGGTCAATGAACTGCGCCTTGGTGATTTTGACGAATCCTCCGGTTGGGCGGCCCGTGGCAATCTGACAGTGAACCTCGCCGACCTGGGCGATGTCGCGGCTGCCGCCTGCATCAAGACGGCGGGGTTCGGACCGTTGGAGTCCACAACCTACGGGAGGCAGGATGAGACCACCACCGCACTCAGTTTCGCCACAAACCTGGAGATGGGCAAGCTGCTCCCCCCGAAATGGAACGTGAGCATCCCGCTGCATTACGACTATTCCCGGAATGCAGCCACTCCGGAGTACAACACCCTGAATCCGGATGTGAAGCTGAAGGAGGATCTGAAGACCTACGCCACCCGTGCGGAGCGTGACTCCATAAAGGCGCAGAATGTAGATCTGGTGACACGTCATAACTTTAATATTGTAAACCTGCGTAAAAACAGGGGTGAGGGCAAGGACAAGAGCCACCTGTGGGACATCGAGAACTTTTACGCCACATACGCCTACACGCAGGAAAAGCGGCGTGACGAGGATTACGAATACGACGACCTGCACACCCACAAGGGTGTTCTCGGCTATTCCTATTCCGCAAATCCTAAAAACTACAAGCCGTTTGAGAATCTTTCAAAAAGCAAGGCGCTGAAACTTATCACCGACTTCAACTTCTACCTGCTGCCAAAGTCCTTTTCGTTCAACACGGAGATGTACCGCACCTACAACGAGAGCAAGTTGCGGAACCGCAGTGCCGGAATCATCATCACCGACCCGATGTTCACAAAGAACATCGAATGGTCGCGCGACTATGATCTGACCTGGGATCTGACGCAGTCCCTGAAAATGACCTTCTCAGCACAGGCGGAGGCTGTGGTTGACGAGCCGCAGGGCCGGATAGACACTCGTGAGAAGAAGGATTCCATCTGGCGGAATGTGGCCACGTTGGGACGTATGAACCTCTACAACCAGCGTTTCAATGTCAGCTACCAGCTGCCTATAAACAAGCTGCCGGGACTCTCCTGGATAACCTCCTCGGTCCGTTACGGCTCCACCTACGGCTGGACTGCGGCGGCGCCGGCAGTCAGCTATGTCGGCAACGATGTTGAGAACAGCAACAGCAAGCAGTTCACCCTGACTGCCAATTTCACCGGTTTGTACAACAAATCCAAATATTTGCAGAAGGTTAACCGCGGCACATTCGGCAGCAGCCTGCACGACAAGCCGATTCTCAAATCCAGACAGGAGGCCCTGCAGATGCGGACGAAAAACGATTCGGCCAAAACCTCTGCAGTCCAGCCACCCAACATCGGCAAGGAGATTCTTGACAATTTCCTCCGGCTGGCAATGCTGTTGAAGAACGCCAGTTTCTCCTATACCGAGGGTAATGCCACGCTGCTGCCCGGCTTCATGTTCGAGCCGGATGCCTTCGGCGTGTCGTTCAGCAACAGTTACGCGCCGGGGTTCGGCTTTGTGTTCGGAGCGCAGGGCGATGTGGACGCTTTGGCCATGCAGAACAGCTGGCTCACCACCTCACAGATGCTGAACGACCCGTTCCAGCAGCGCACCAACACCAACATGCAGTTCCAGGTGACAATGGAGCCGATGCGCGATTTCCGCATCCGGGTGACGGGGAACCGCGTCTACAGCAATATCTACCAATACAATTATTTGTATGACAGCTTGAGCGGGACCTACGGCACCTACACGGCACAGCGGACCGGCAATTTCAGCATTTCAACGATAGGGCTCTCCACCTTCTTTGTGAAGGATGGGGCGCGGAACACCAATGCAGTGTTCGAGCAGTTCAAGACCAACCGCCGGATAATAGCCGACCGTCTGGCGGATTACCGCTCCTCCGAGCAGCCCTATTATGTGCGGGGCAACGGCGATTTCCCGGACGGCTACGGCTCCTCAAGCCAGGATGTGCTGAGCTATGCCTTCCTCTCCGCCTATCTGGGGAAGGATCCTTACCAGATCGGAGTCTCATCGCCATTCATGAAGCTCCCGCTGCCAAACTGGAATATCAACTACAACGGTCTCTCCCGTATTCCCGGATTGGACAAGGTCTTCCAGAGCGTGACGCTGAGCCATGCCTACACCTGCGTGTATCAGATCGGTTCCTATGCCACCAATCTGGTCTATAACGATGCGGAGGGGAGCCTCCAGTCCATGCGCGACGCATTGGACAACTTCATCTCACAATATGAGTTCGGCCAGATGTCGCTGACCGAGAACATGAACCCTATTGTCGGGGTGGATGTGAAGATGAAGAACAATTTCCAGTTCAAGACCTCCTGGAAAAAATCACGTACGGTGACGCTGAGCACAGCCGCTTTCCAGATAACCGAGATGACCAACAACGAGTTTGTCATCGGGGCGGGCTACCGTTTCAAGGATCTGAAGGTGACCTACAACTTCGCCGGGGTGCGCAAGCAGAGCATCGCCGACCTGGTCCTGAATGTCAGCGTCTCGCTGCGTGACAGCAAGACAATGCTGCGTAAAATCGAGGAGGATCTGAACTTGCCCTCTGCCGGACAGAAAATCCTTTACATCGACTTCACAGCCGAATACCAGCTGACAAAGGAGATTTCGCTGGCGGCCTTCTACGAGCATACACTTACCACACCGGTTCTCTCCTCCACCTACAAGAACTTGCGGATTGAATCCGGAATCAGTTTGAAAATCAATTTCTCACAATTATAAAACGGAAACATTTATGGTACAACAGGACGCCATTGAGGCGCTGCGTGAGCGGCTGGGCGAGTTACGGAGGTGTCTTTGACATCGGAAAGAAGGAGAACGAGATAAATGAACGTGAGGCGGCGACGCAGGAGGCCGGATTCTGGGATGACCCGAAAAAGGCTGAGGCGGAGCTGAAATCAATCAATCTGCTAAAAGGGTGGACAAAGGCCTATGCCGGTGCGGAAAATGCCTTTTCGGAGGCGGAGCTTGCGCTTGAGTTTTTCGGAGCCGGAGAAATGACGGAGGAGGAGTGCGACAGCCATTATTCCGTTGCGCTTAAGGCCATTGAGGATTTGGAATTCAAAAATATGCTCAATGACGAGGAGGACCGTTTGGGTGCGACCCTGACCATCAACTCCGGAGCTGGCGGCACCGAGAGCCAGGATTGGGCGGAGATGCTTCTGCGCATGTATATGCGCTGGGCCGAGGAGCACCATTACCAGGTGCGCGAGCTGGACAGGCTGGATGGTGAGGTTGCAGGCATCAGGTCGGTTACCATCGAAATTGAGGGGGAGTATGTCTATGGCAACCTTAAGGGGGAGAACGGCGTGCACCGTCTGGTGAGGCTTTCCCCGTTCGATTCCGACCACCGCCGGCACACATCGTTCGCCTCCGTGTTCGTATGTCCGATGGTTGATGACAATATCGAGATAGAGGTCAAGCCGGCGGACATAACTTGGGACACCTTCCGTTCGGGCGGCCCCGGCGGGCAGAATGTCAACAAGGTGGAGACGGCTGTGCGGCTGCACCATAAGCCAACCGGCATAGTGATAGAATGCCAGGTGACCCGCTTCCAGCTGCAGAACAAGGAAAAGGCGCTGCAAATGCTCAAATCGCGGCTGTATGAGATTGAACTGCAGAAAAAGTATGAGAAAATCAATGAGATAGAGAGTGGGAAGAAGAAGATTGAATGGGGGTCGCAAATCCGCAGCTATGTGCTTCATCCCTACAAGCTGGTGAAGGACAACCGTACAGGTTTGGAAACCTCCGACACGCAGGGTGTGCTTGACGGCGATATCGACGATTTCCTGAAGGCGTTCCTGATGGAATTCGGACGTGGAAGAGCGCAATAATTGTGGCATCCCGACGTTTTGTTAGTATTAAACCTTAAATGACATCTGACAATGGCAGACAACATTCACATATTGTGGGCAGACGATGAGATAGAGCTGCTGAATCCATACATCCGTTTTCTGGAGTCAAAGGGCTACCATGTGATTCCTGTGCTGAGCGGGAACGAGGCGATTGACATGTTGGACGAGCAGACAGTGGACATCGTGTTTCTTGATGAGAACATGCCCGGCTTGTCGGGACTGGACTGCATCCAGCGCATAAAGAGCAAGCGCCCATCCATACCGATAGTGATGATCACCAAAAGCGAGGAGGAGCGGATCATGGAGGAGGCCATAGGGTCGAACATCAGCGACTATCTGGTCAAGCCGGTACAGCCGATGCAGATTCTGCACTGCCTGAAAAAGCACACGGAGAACCGCCGTCTTGTGACGGAAAAGAGCACCATGGACTACCAGCAGTCATTCCGCGAGCTCTCCATGAAGATGTCGTTCGCCTCAACTCCTGACGACTGGAAGGAGATTTACCGCGACATGGTCTATTGGGAGATAGAGCTGGGCAACAGCATGGATGACGGCATCAAGGAGATACTTTATACCCAGAAGAAGGAGGCCAACGCCCTCTTTGCAAAATTCATCTCAAAAAACTACGAGCGCTGGCTGGCTGGAGCGGAGGACCGTCCTGTCATGTCACACACGCTGCTCAGGGAGTCCCTTTTCCCTAAACTTGTTCCCGACAGCCCGATGGTGCTGATTGTGATCGACAATCTCAGGTATGACCACTGGCGGGCCATCCAGCCGTTGTTGAACGAGTTTTTCCGCGTGGAGCAGGATGATCTGTATTACAGCATACTGCCGACAGCCACCCATTATGCGCGCAACAGCCTCTTCGCCGGTCTGCTGCCTTCCCAAATCGGGAAGATATATCCTGACTTGTGGCTGAACGAGAACGATGACGGCAACAAGAATATGAAGGAGCCGGAACTGCTGGCTTCAAACCTGAAACGTTGCGGAAAAAATTACAGGCACTACTATTACAAGGTTCTGAACCAGGAATTTGGAAAGAAAATAAACGAACGTTTCACGAGCCTGCTGGACAACTCCCTGATTGTCGGGGTCTATAACTTTGTGGACATGCTTTCGCACGCACATGCTGAAACGGATGTGGTGCGTAATCTCGCCAACGACGAGCAGTCCTACCGCAGTGTGGTGAAGTCCTGGTTCGAGCACTCGCAGGTGCTTGAACTGCTGCGCTTCCTCTCCGAGAAAAAAATCCGGGTCATGATCACCACCGACCATGGCACCATCCGAATCAAGAATCCGGTACGGATACAGGCCGACCGCGAGACAAACACCAATCTGCGCTATAAGGTGGGCAGGAACCTGTCGCTGGACGAACGTGAGGTCTTTGTCATCTCCAATCCCGAATCGGCCTACCTGCCGCGTATTAATGTCTCCTCAAAGTATGTGTTTGCCATCGGTGACCAGTTCTTTGTCTATCCGAACAACTATACCCATTTCTCAAATTATTACAGGAACACATTCCAGCATGGCGGGGTCTCCATGGAGGAGATGCTGATACCGTGCATCATCCTTTCACCCAGATAGCCATGCCTGCAGACCGTACAAAAGCGCCTTTGCGGCATCAGTTTTCCTTCCCCGGCATGTTGCCGGTCGGGCAGCTCCGTCTGCCGAACGGGATTCCCTGCTTTCTCTGGCGGCAGGAGGATTATGCCTTGGTGAGGATGGACATAAGGATTGAGGCTGGCGGCTGGTTCCAGTCCCGTGCCGGAGTGGCTTTGGCCACGCTTAAAATGCTTCAGGAGGGCACATTGTCGCATCCTGACGAGGCTTGGATGGCCTGCCTGGATGCGGAAGGGTGCTACATTGACAGTTCCACTGACCGTGATTGGGCTGTCATCAGCCTGCATTTTCCTGCAAAGGTTGCCGGACGCATTTTTCCGCTGGTGCGGGAGCTGTTTGCGGAACCACGATTTTCTGCGGAGCGGCTGCAGCTTCTGAAGATGCAGCAGAGGCAGCAGCTATCGGTCAATCTTGAGAAAAACAGCTATTTGGCATACCGGCAGTTCCTTTCCACTCTTTATTCAGATGGGCATCCCTATGGGCGGAGACTCACCTTGGATGATGTGGAAAACTGGGATACTGGAATGCTGGAGACCTTTTATAAAGAACGCTACAGTCCTGCCTACATGCGGATTTTCATAGCCGGGAATCTGCAGCCTGGGCTGGTGCGTATGATGGAGGAGACTTTGGGCAGTCTGCCGGTGCGTCCGGAAGTTGTGGTGCCTTCATATCCGATACCGGAAGTTAAGGCGGAAACACTGCGCTTGGAGGGGCACGGCACTATGCAGACCTCCATCTGTATGGGACGGCGGCTTTTTAACCGCACACATCCGGACTGGATGCGGATGTGTGTGCTGAACCGTCTCCTGGGCGGCTATTTCGGTTCCCGTCTGATGACAGAGATTCGGGAAAAGAGCGGTTTTGCCTATGGCATCTATTCCCATCTCTCTCCCATGCGTCACGCGGGTCATTTGTGCATTTCCGCCGATGTCAACGCCGCACAGGCGGAGCAGGCGGTGGGGAAAATCGCCGTGGAGTTGCGCAGGCTCTGTGATGAGGAGGTTCCGGCAGAGGAGCTGGAGCGTTTGAAAAAATATGAGACAGGCAGCCTGTTGCGCCGTTTTGACGGACTATTCCAGCAAATGGAACGTTGGGAGGAGGTCCAGGCGGACGGAATGGACGCCTCCTATTGGAGGGACTACTTCCAGATGGTCGTGTCGGTCACTTCCCCGGAATTGCGCCAGCTGGCACGGCAGTATCTGGATCCGGACGGGATGTCAACCGTGCTGGTCGGTCCGCGTTCCTGATTATTGGAAATATAAACAGACAAAATATGGATACCATTGCTAAAATACTGGTCGTGGACGATGAATCGGCCATTTGCGATGCGCTGAAGGAGGTTCTGGAATACGAATCCTATGCGGTGCAGACAATACAGTCCGCACCGGAGGCGTTGAAACTTCTTGAAAACGAGCAGTTCGATCTGGTCATCAGCGACATCAAGATGCCGGAGATGGACGGGCTGGAGTTTCTGGAGAAATTACGGCTCCTGCGGGATGTTCCGGTCATAATGATTACCGGTCACGGCGATATTGATACGGCGGTCGCCTCAATCAAGGCCGGTGCATTCGATTTTATAACTAAGCCGTTAGATTTGAACCGGCTGCTGATTTCAGTGCGTCATGCGCAGGAGCGGCAGTCGCTGGTGACGGAGACGCGGCAGCTGAAAAAGAAGGTTAACCGTCGTTATGAGATTGTCGGGGAATCACCTGCGGTGCAGGAGCTGAAGGCGATTATCGGGAAGGTGGCCCCAACGGATGCGCGGGTGCTTATCACGGGTGAGAACGGTACCGGCAAGGAGTCCGTGGCGCATTGGCTGCATGAGATGAGCCACCGGGCCGGCAACCCATTTGTGGAGGTGAATTGTGCGGCAATCCCTTCCGAGCTGATTGAGAGCGAGCTGTTCGGCCATGAAAAGGGTTCGTTCACCTCTGCAATCAAGCAGCGCAAGGGCAATTTTGAAATCGCTGACCATGGGACGCTTTTCCTGGACGAGGTTGGTGACATGAGCCTATCAGCGCAGGCCAAGGTTCTGCGCGCCTTGCAGGAGAACCAGATTGTCCGCGTGGGCGGGGAGAAGAAAATTCAGGTGGATGTCAGGGTGATAGCCGCCACCAACAAGGATCTGCGTCAGGAGATTGAGCAGAAGAATTTCCGTGAGGACCTGTACCACCGGCTGGGGGTGATACTCATACATGTGCCGCCGCTGCGTGAACGGCTGGAGGATATTCCGCTTTTGGTGGACCATTTCATGAAGCTTTCCTGCGAACACCAGCACATGCCACAGCCGCAGGTTACGGAGGATGCGATTGCCGCCTTGAAGCAGCTTCCATGGCGCGGTAACATCCGTGAACTGAACAATATGGTGGAGCGTCTGCTTATCCTGTGCGGCAGCACCATCACAGGTGAGGATGTGGAGCGCTATGCCAACCGGTAGCCTTTTCAGCCCTTCTTCAAATGGCGTTGGATCTTAAACCGGATAATATGAAACATCTCGTTGTTGTCCTGTCATTGCTGTCCTGCTTTCTTGTGGGCAATGCCCAAAATATTGTCACTGAAGCGGAAGCCGTAAATGCCTCGTCAAAATACATGCAGCGCTTTTTCAGGGAGAAATCTTTCCAGGCGGCGGATGTGTCGCATGTAAGCCGTTTGGAGAGGGAGGGAAAGACCCTGCTTTATGAGGTCTGTTTCAGGAACGGCTGTTCCGCACTGGTTTCAGGCGTGAAAAGCGTGATGCCGGTGCTGGCTTACAACAGCAGCGGCGACAGCGTCACTTTCCTTCAGAATTCAGACGGGAGCGGCATGTCCCATTTTGTTGGGAAATTTGCCTCCGCAATCGGGCAGATATTGGACAGCGGCTCCGGTGATCCCGACTGGCGATGGAAAATGCTTTTGGAGGATACAATTGTTCAAATGCGGGGTGGGGAAAAATATGGCCCCTATATCACCACCCGCTGGAAACAGACCAGTTCCAATGACGGGCAGCCGAACGCCTACAATTATTACGTTTCAAGCAGATGTGACCGGGAGAACCGTTGTGCCGCCGGTTGTGTCCCTGTGGCCATGGCGCAGATCATGAATTACTGGAAACAGCCGCTCCGCAGACCCAAGAAAATGGAGCTGTATGATTGGAACAACATGCCGGACGAGTTGAGGCTCTGTCGCATGAATGGGAACAAAATTGACACGAACTCCAATTATGAGGCGGAACGGCACGCCGTCGCACGGCTCCTGGCCGATTGTGGCAGCGCCGCCAATGTTATCTATTGTATAAGCGAATGCCAGTCGTTCGCATGGCCGTCGGATGCGCGGAATGCATTCGTGTCCGGATTCGGTTACCGTTCAAGTGCGAAACTGATAAGAAGGGCATTGAATGAAGCGGAATGGAAAAACAGCATTATGTCCGACATTATGGACGGGAAGCCTGTTTTTTATGCGGCGGTGGACGAGATGATGGAGTTGGAGGCGCATGCCTTTGTCTGTGACGGCTATGATTCCGAAACCGGCATGTTCCATTTCAATTGGGGGTGGGGTGGAGCCGGTTCCTGGGTGACTTTGGATTCCATCAACTCCGGATCGGATGACTGGAACAATCTGGAGCGGGCTATCGTGAACATATATCCCGGCAGCACTCAGGCGGATGCCGCTTTTACGCGCTCCGGTGAGGCTTTGAAGGTCTGGCCCAATCCGGTTTCGGGGATTCTGCATATCCAACTGCCGGATTCCGCAAAGGGCATTTCGCAGGTTACAGTCCGTAATCTGTTGGGGCAGGTTATGCTGCAAACGGAGAACCTTCCCTCAACCGGACTGGATGTCTCCGCCTTGCCCTCCGGCATGTATCTGCTCCAACTGCGCACCGTTGACGATGCGCTCCTCTCTGCCAAATTTGTGCGGGAATAAATATTTTTTGCGGGCAATAATGCTGCGTTTCTCCCGTTTAAAACAGAAAAATAAACAGATGAAAGCGGTTATTTGCTTTCTATTTGTTTCACATCGTCCAGATTGGTGTCAAGAGCGTGTTTGTCGTTAGCGTTAATCGGACTAATTACTGGTTGTCCAGTGCGCTGTTCTATTCCCCAAGTTCCGCATCCCAATGGGTTCGGATTTTTTTTGTCTTTGAATATCTGAATTTTCTCCATGTTACATTTGTGCTTTGTTCATTTCTTTCATGTCAAATTATTTTTTTTTCACACCTTCTATCTCCTCCGTTTTTATTAGATTGCCTTTCTCGTCATAATATTTCCAAAAGCCATATTCACTACTTTCTGTTTCAAAGGTATCGCTGAAAAGTATTGTTCCTTCCGACTTAATATTTCCATTGGGATAATAATTAACGTAATGAGCCTTGTGTTTGGGTTTTCCCCCATAATAGTATGTCCCATCTGCAAAATAATAATAATCATTATTTTCAACAATATTCTCAACTTTAGACAGCAATATTCCATAATCGTCAAACGTATACCAAGTTCCTGACATGGCATTGTTTCTAAACTCACCTATTGAAGATATTTTATTGCTTTTCCGAGAATATGCTATATAAATACCATGACGTTTTCCGTTATAATAATTGGTTTCCACTCGATCAGAGGGTGTTTCAGAAAGCCAAATTCCTTGTTTAAGACCGTTTGAATCAAGTTGGTTGTATTTGTTGTTTTCTAACTCCTTAAATATCAATGTGTCTTTTTCTGCATCTTTACCACGAATGTCAATGATACAGTATATGGTGTCATGATTCCCAAAAAAAGAAAAATTGTATTTGTGAGAATGTCTACAATTTGTCTTAAAATGCCGGAACGCGCATTGTTTTTGTCCTTTATAATTAATGGCCCAATCATTTTCTCCATATTCATTTGGAATATCATAACAGATACCATCTTTGTAGATAATGGTAGGTGAATCGTTTAGTCTCATTGGAATACCTGCTGATAAAATTATTTCTATATCATTGGGGTTTAACGTACCACAATCCACCTTCAAATCATTTCCGCACGCGGTCATCAGCACGACAGCGAGCAAAATAATGCCAAAAATATCGGTTTTTCTCATGCCTTTAATATTTTAGAGTATGTATACATTTTATATAACGCATCCGGCATGGCTTTATTGCACGTGGTGGAAATAAAGAAACCGGAAAGGATGTCAACTGTTCGGTTTTTCCGAACAGATCAGAAAGAAGGTGCCCGTAGTGTATCAAAAGCATTGGAACATTACAATTTGGACGCATAAAACTTTGTAAACTTCATTCAGTCTTTATTTGAAATGTCCTGTGGTAATTCTTTGGGTTCAACATCCTCCATTGGTGTCAAATAATCCGAGGCTTTGGAGGGTGAAAGCACACTGTGCCCGATTTCGGTTTCCAAGTCACGACGTGCATTTCTGGCTATACGGCCACCCGCTTGTGCCGTTTTATGGCTTTCTTCAAGTCCTTTCGGATTCCGTTGGCGTGAGATTTCAGCAGTAGCCACCTCGGCAAGTGTGTTCAATGCCAGTTCCACACTTGTCATGTTGTCGCGTAAATTCTCTTTGGTAAGTCCCTTGTATTGTTTGTATTCTCCAGTGGTCATGCCGCTCCATGCCTTGGTGAGCACATTCGTTAAAATGGCAAAGTCTTTCTTGTCATGGACTCCGGACCGTTCCCATTCGTCCGTCAGTTCCTTGCGCATTTTGATGGATTTCATACGTTCGTTAATCCACCGGTCACTGTAGCCCTGTCTGCGATAGTCTTCAACAGCCATTTGGAAGGTCTGTTCCGGGTCTATAATCTGGTCCACACGATGGCTGCCTACTTGGGCCAGCCAACGCTTCAATGGCTCCGCCTTCGGAGAGGGAATAGATTGGATGATGCGGAAAACCTCTTCCAAATCAGCCACATCGGTAAGACGTTTTTTCCCATCTGGAGATAACAATTTCAACTGTCCCAATTTTTGGGACGTTTCATCTCCCTCCTCCTTCAGCTTCGCTTTCAACGCGCTCCAGTATTTTCTTGGGCGAGGGCTTTCGGTCAACACCTGTACGATATCCACCACCGAAAAGAAATACTTTTCCTTTTCCGCATCCCATACAACGCGAACTTTCTTGCCTTCAAATAATTGAATTGCGACAATCTCCTCCATGTAATAATGTGATTTAAAGGTTAATGTTATGTTTTTTATTCAATCCGCAAAAATACTCAAAATCCCGACACGGATTCCGCATGGGATGGAAAAAAGTTTTTGCGGGGCAATAATGCTGCGTTTCTCCCGTTTAAAACAGAAAAATAAACAGATGAAAGCGTTTCGTTTTTTGTTTTTGCTTGTTGTGGCAGGCGGTTTTGTGGGGCGGGCCTCCGCCAATGACGGAGTGTTCCGAGCCTCTGGGAACCAGTTGGTCCCGATAATGGAGACTGACATCCGGGTGCAGAAGGAGGTGCTGACAATCACACGTGTGGGTGACCATTTGGAGGTGAACGTCTATTATGAGTTTTTCAACCCGGCGGAGGAGAAGGAGCTGCTGGTCGGTTTTGAGGCGGGTGCACCGGAGCATTCCTATGCTGAAAGGCGGCGTTCGTTTCCAGCGCATCCCTTTATCCGGAATTTCAGTGTGACGGTGAACGGAATACCCTTGTCTTATGGAATCGCACAGGTTGAAAGGAGCCTGTTTCCACGTTATCTGGGAGACAGTGTGTCCGGTTTTATTCCGGCCTATATGCAGGACGGGAAAATAGCCGGTTTGGATTCCGTTGTCTGCGGTGAATTTTTTGACAGTATTGAAATGCCGCGTGTCTATCCTAAAACTAATTTTGATTATGTCTATCATTTCAAGGTGCTTTTCCGCAAAGGGCTGAACATCATACAGCACACCTACCATTATTCGCTTTCCGCACATCAGGGGGACGAGTATTGGTTCCCTTACACATTGACCGCAGCCAACCGCTGGGCGAACAATGGCATTGACGATTTTACGCTGCACCTCAGGATGGGGAATTTTGAGTCCTTTATGGTCATAAACTCCTTTTTCAAAAATGCGCGGGACTGGCAGTTTGATGGTTGCGGAAGAACAAGCGAGGATTCGCTTTATGAAATGCCCGTGACCTTTTTTCATGTGCTGAAAGGTGGTGTCACCTTTCACCGGAATAATTTTCATCCTGAAGGTGAATTGTTGGTTGTCAAACCGATGTTTATCCAGCTGTTGTGGGAAATGAGTTGGGCGGGAGATAAACCCACAGCAGCTGATATGATGGATGCAATCAGATGGGCGCGTTGCGATTTGAGTCCCTATATTGACTCATCCTTTTTTGAATATATAGGGGTTCCGTTGGCGCAGTATTCCCGTCTTCAACACCGCATTATGCGGGAACTGCCATACGCCTACCGTGGCCGCCGTTTCCGGAACAAAAAGATGCAGCAGTTTTATGAGTCCACCCAATGGTATCTGCCCGATCCGGACTATGACCGCAAATCGGTGGTGCTGACCGAGAACGAGCGGAAGTGGATGGCGGCGTGGTAAATGATTCGCCTTATCTAATATGCGATGGAGGCGGAAGAACTACTTATGGCATGTTTTTTTTAACAAGTTTGGCCGTTTCCCTGATGGTCTCCAAATAAGCCTTTTCAACTGGTGAAAGTGTGTTGTTCTGGTATTTACGGTATTTGCCGCCGCCATTACCTTTCAGCCGTTCATCATCCATGGTGAATCCCTTAATCATATATTCCTTCAACCGTTGCGTTGCCCAAATGCGGAAACGTGTCGCGATGATTGATTTGATACGGTATCCGAGCGAAATGATCATGTCAAGGTTGTAGAATGTCACTTCATATTTTTTACCGTCATCGGCAGTTGTTCGGAATTTCCGAACAACTGAATCCTCCTCCAATTCTCCTTCAGCAAAAATATGCTTTATGTGTTCACTGATGTTTGATTTACTGGAGTGAAAAAGAAGAACCATCTGCTGCTGGTTAAGCCATACGGTGTCATGATCCAATTTCACATCAATTTTTGTCAGGCCGTCATCGGTCTGGTAAATAATGATATCACCGGTATTTTCCATGATGTCTTTTGTTTAAATATTTGTCAAATTTTCAATTTTTTCACAAAAAATATTTTTTGCAAAAATACTCAAAATCCCGACACGGATTCCGCATAGAGGGGGAAAAAGTTTTTGCCAACAGGCAACAATAACGGAATCGTCTTTTACCGGCTGGATGCTGATGTGGAATTTGAAGCACGGACTGTAATTTTGTAATACCGTTTCCTTATCAGGAAAAGCCGCACCAGCCAGATAACAAAAAAAGCATTGGAAAGTATCTTGTAGAGCGGCGGCATTGTCACGAACAGCGACACCAGCCATGCCACCAGATCGGCGTCAAACAGCAGGTTCCAGAGCCGCTCGCGGTCGTGGAACTCGCAAACCGTCCCTGACCCGTACTGGACAGTCACCGGCACTGTGGATGAAAGGGACAGGTCGATGCTCCTGCCGCTTTTGCCAATGGGAAGCCTGCCGCCGCACTGCACACGCAGGTTGTAGATGCCCGGAGGCACCTCTATTTGCAGCCGGTCGCCTTGCATCATGCCGGCAAAAAGCCCGTCAAGGAAAACCGCATGGGGCAGCTTCGGTTCGTACCAGTGGCGGATATGTCGGATGGTCAGTTGCATGTTTTACAGGGAAAACGTTACCTTGTTACCTTTCCGGTTCGGGATTTCCACTGTCGCGTGTTCCCTGATGATTTGAAGCAGCTGCTTTTCACTCACGATACTGATGTCTATATCGTTTTTTTCAAGTTTTTCCAATATTTCAGGATGTGTATCAATCAGTTGCATTCTTTCTGTAACAGGTTGGCCTGCAATTATCGGTGACAGGGAGAATAGTTCAAGAAGGGAGGCTGTTTCTTCTATCATGCTGTTTTTCACAAACGATTTGGTCACATTCCCGTCCAACAGTTCGCCAAGCCCCTGTACAAGCGTTTTTGGGCTTGTGTTCCTGACCCGTTCTGCGCATAGTGTCACATAATCTGTGACATCCAGCCCAGTGCGTAACTGGATGATATGCGGGTTGATTCCGGTGTTCTTGTGAAGGAAAAACCATACATCAAAAATATCGCGTGGAGTTACCCGTTCCCCCAGTGCGCACAGTTTGTGGGCAAACATGTCCGGGAGGGTCATCACACGCACATCGGTTCCCGCCAATGTCTTGATTTCATAGTGATTGTCGTATTGGCGCGTTGATATTTCAATTTTTAACATGCGGTTTCCGCCCCCATAGTTAAGCACCAGAATCGGGCCGTAAAATTTCAGCGCTTCATCGTCTATTTTACCGTATTTCAACAGGATGTGACGTACCTTCCGGAAAACTTCCGCCGCTTGGGTTTCATCTAACAGATTAAAGTCCAAATCGGTGGAAAAACGTGGAAGCTGGTGGAACAGCAACAGTGACGTGCCGCCCTTAAAAGCCAGTTGGACGGAAAGCTCCTTGTCACGGAAAATGGCAAGCAGCACTTGCATCATGAAGTATCTGTGTCTTGCAATGTCCATGTTTCAGAGATTTAACAATTTTGCGGCTGTTTGCGCCAGTGTTTTGGAATGATAGGAGGGAAGCAGAGCCTTCACTTCCTTGCATTTGATCGGATGCGGATTGTCGAAGTGACAGTTTCCGTCACTAAGGTAGAGCATGTCCAAAAAAGCGCGTTCCGGTGTGGCAATGCAAATGTTTCCAACTTGTCTTATTCCTGAGAGGTCCATCCAGATTTCGGGCTTGATTTGACGGAATGAATAGGCTCGGCCATCAACCTCCACATAACGGGACAGATAGCTTATGGAGGTGATTGTTGAGTCGTATTGGAATATCACACCCGCCTGTTTCAAAACATACTCCAAGGAGATATATGACGGATGGAAAATGGCACATGCCAGTTCTTCCGCATTGTATGCCGGTTTGGTGTATATTCCCCGTCGTGGATTCATGATTTCCCCTTTTTTTACATAATAATTCATCATTTTTGCCAGCCGGTTTCCATCGGATATGCCTGAAAGCATCACCATTGACTGTATGGTGAATACGGTCCTCTTGTCCGACAGCATCAATTTCAGCGCATTATTTTGCGAACTCATAATACGAATTATTTGTATTTTCAGTTTGCAAAAGTACTCAAAATCCCGACACGGATTCCACGTGGGAGGGAAAAAAGTTTTGTCTAATGTTTCTCTTCGGAGTTTTTTTGGCTTGAAAGCAATATGAAGTGTTGCCTGTTCGTTATCATAATCCCTATTATAAAATTGAGTTCCAGCGATGATTCTGTCTCAGATGTTTCGAGGTCTGGCATCACAATGTCTGTCAGCATTTCGCCAAAATGCTGCATTTTGTGGTCAAAATTTTTGACCGCAAACTTCGTAATTCACTCTTGGTGAGTTCAAACATGTAGTCGCTTGGAAATTTGTCCAGATTGTTCCGCACCGCCTGGTTCACCTCTTTGGTTTGTACGCCATACAATTCCGCCACATCCGCATCAGCAATCACATCATGCTTTCGAATAGTGACAATTTTGCTTGTAACTTCAGGATAAGGAATTAGTGTATTCATGTTTATGTTTTTTTTGTTACTTCATTTTTTGCAAAAGTACTCAAAATCCCGACACGGATTCCACGTGGGAGGGAAAAAAAGTTTTGCCAACTATTCTACTTATTTGAGGTTTTCTCTCAAATCAATATCAGGCAGGCGATTTGCCACCGCTCAAAAATAATATGAAACACCGATAGTGGCATTCCCAAGTTTATAATCAGAACCCCAAACTTCCATTTTCATGTCGGTGTTCTTTAATCTCATAAACTCAAACACGTAATAACCAACTCCTACATTCATGGCTAAACGATTGGTTGGTCTGAATTCAAATGCAAGCAAATATCCTTGCAATGCAATTCCATTTACTTGAAATGACATATAATTTGTATAATCAACATCTTCTTTCAAATCTCCAATTAATCCCCCAAAAGATAATCCTGCAGTATAGAAAAAATTATCAGTTATTTTTAAGTGTTCAGTAACATCAATTGCTATTCCAAATAGATTGGTATATTGTTTTAACCATCCTGTTCCGAGTTGGGATATAGGAGTGGTATTATGTGCATATTCCAATTCCACACCTATTGTCCATTTGTCTGAAAAAAAACTTCCAAATCCACCTGAAAGTGAGATTTCAATCGGGTTTGGCTTTGAAATAAATTCAGAAGTGGTTCCGTAATAACAATATGTGGAAACGGATCCAAATGAAAGGCCAACGCTTCCGCTAACGAATCTTGTCCCTTTTCCAATGGAAAAGTCTGAATAATTATTAGGTTTCATGTATTTTTGTGCCTCATACATTTCTTTCGCAGTTTGCGTGTAGCCAGTCAGGATGCAGCCGACCATTGTCATTACCATAAAATACCTTTTCATAGTTTTAATCTATTCTGTTAATTTATAGTTGTTTCATTTTGCAAAATTACTCAAAATCCGCATACGGAAAGAATATCCACAAAAAGTTTTTCCATCACGCTAATCCTCCATGACCAGAAGGTTGCAGCCGCGGAGGTCGGCCTGGTCGAAGCGGCCGAGCACGCGGAAGCGGCCGTCCTCCATGCGGTCCCCGATGTCCTGCGTGGCGATGAATGAGCAGCTGTAAATGTTCGCCAGGTCAATTACGTTGATGCCGCCCTTCCTTTCAGGTGCGCCGGTAAGGGTGAGCGGGTCATACATATCACGGATGAGGACACGCATCCATGGCGGGCAGCGGAACCATTCGCCGCCATCGGTATAGGCCTGCGACATCAGCTCCGCCATGCCATATTCCGAGCGGATGCTGCTGACACCAAGTCCTTCGCACAGCAGACGGTGCAGCTCCTCCCGCAGGTATTCCTTCCGCCGGCCCTTCATTCCTCCTGTCTCGAAAACAATGAGTTCCGGAAGGCTGAAACGGCGCTGTTCCACCAAATCCAGAAGCGCGTAGCTCACGCCGAACAGGATTGTCCGCTGCCCTTGGGCGGCCAGCTTTTCCAGATTGTCGCCCAGCTCCTCCAGATTATGAAGGTAAAATCGGTTCATCGGGTGCCCGCTCTCCTGCATCAGCTCCTGCACCATGTAGAGCAGGGAGGAGCCTTTCCGCTCCATGTAGGAGGGGAGCAGCGCGAGGATGGCGAAATCCTTCGGGTCGCCCACCATCTCGCGGAAGGCTTCGCGGAAACTTCGCCGGTAAAGTGCCAGCGAATGCACGTAATGGTGCGACGGAGTCATTCCGGTGGTGCCGCTGCTGGTGAAGATGATCTCCTCCGGCAGTGTGGTGCTGGTAATCTTGTGTGTTTTGAAAAAAACGATTGCACCTGCTCCGGAGTTCGTCCGATGCCGTCGGCATAGCGGCGGTAAACAGCACAGTTCCGGTACTGGAAGCGGAAAATCTCCAAGGCCAGCGCGTCGAACTCACTGGCGGAACTTACCCGGAAAATGCGCTCCTCTATTCCTTCCATAGGCGTAAAAGGATGCTTTCGGCAAGCAGGAAGGCAAGCGCCAGCCAGATGAACAGTCCGTTCTGCCGGTTTTTCCCGCTTATTTTCTCCGCCACGGCGGCGGAGGAGAGGTTGCTGATCGCCATGATTTCGCGGTTCGGATAACCGTTGCAGGCTTTTTTCAGCTCCTTTGTGCTCCAGTAATGAAGGTCAGATTCGCGCCGGTCGTAGTTGAAGGAGAGGGTCTGAAGCGTGTCTTCCTGCTGGCACAGCAGATAGTTCCCCGCCTCGCGCAGCTGGTCATGGATGAAGATTTCGCTGTTGTTATAGCTGTTCCTGATTTCCGGAATGCAGGAGAACTGCAGCGCGTCGTTGCGCAGTTCCGGCAGCTTGTCCGTTTGTGCGGCCTCACTCTCCATCGGTATGGGGTCGTTCCCGCCCATGCGGTAGCAGGGAGCCTGCGGGTTGTTCTTGAACAACGCCATGTTATATATTGCCGGTACAAAAATGGCATTCCGCTGGAATTCGCTGAAGGCATCCTCCAATGGTACTGAAAGCAGGTATATGCAGCCACGTCCGATGCTGTAGGCGCTTAGCAGCTCGTCCCCGTTTTCAAGGGAAATGAGCACCTCTTTCCCCTGGTGCAGGCTGTGCGCCAGACGGTAGTGCCGGAAAACGGCCGGCAGCAGCACCTGTTCTGTCGGCTTCTCCATTGTGCGGGCGAAAATCCTGTGTTCCATCAGCAGTTCCGAAACCCTTGTGCGGTGGGTGTCCAGAAGAGTGAAGGCTGGCAGTTCCAGTGCGCTGTTGATGGCGTTGCTGGCGTTTGCATCCGCCTTGGGACTCGGAATGACAAGCATGCACCCTCCGTTTTCCACATAGCGCCGCAGCTCCTGCAGGCAGCCGCTCCCCACTTCGTTGGTGGGGTTAAGTATGACCAGATTCTGCTGTGGGAGCCTGCTGTAGTCCATCTGTTGCAGCCGCATGGTCTGGTAACCGATGGCCGAATCCTCCGCAAAGAGCGCGTGCAGGAATCGGTTTTCATTTTCATCGTACAGGCAGAGCACCGGATGCCGGTCGCGGGTGCGGAACGAGAAATAATAGCGGTCGTCAAATGTGACGGGATGGTCGGTGATTTCCACATAGCCCTGCTGCCATTCCGACGCATCAGGTGTGAAGCTCATTTCAACAAGTGCCTTGCCTTCGGCTGCGATGTCCGTGTTTGCGATCGCTTTCTGCTGTCCGTTCAGGTACAGTTTTACAGGCAGCTGCTCAACCGGATTCCGGCCGCTGTTGCGCACCTGCAGGTGCAGTTTGCACTCCTGCTGGCGTAAAAAGAGGGGCGATTCAAACCAGCAGCTGTCAATGTAAATGTTGTCCTGGCTGTTCGGCTTCAGCGGAACCATCCTTATCTGCACACTGCTGTCGTCAGGCAGGAGGGATAGCGGTACGGTGGACTGCTGGAAGTCTGAAATCAGGAAAAACTGCCTGTTGCCGCTCTTCTCCTGTTCCAGGAAACCGAGCCCATATTCCATCATACGGTCCATGGTACGGCTGTTCGGGCTGGGTTGCAGGCGTGCGATCTCCTCCTTGATTTCAGTTGCGTTGAAAAAGTGGGCGTGCCTTCCCTCCAGATCGTTGGTCAGAAGCATGAAGGAGGCCGATTCGTCAAATGCGTCCACAATGGCGGCCGCCTGGTTCTTGGCTTCGTTCAAGAGGCTACCCTGGTCGGAGCTGTTCTCCATTGAGAAGGAATTGTCAATATAAAGCAGCACACTGGCCGTCCCTTCGCGGAATCTGTCATTGGGACGGTGACGGTATGGTTGTGCGAAAGCCATGACTATTGCAATTATGGCTAAAATTCGCAGGGACAGGATAATCAGTTTCTTTAGTTGGGACTGCCGTTTCTGCTCCGTCTGCAGCTCCTCAATGAACCGCGTGTCGGAGAAATAGAGTGTGCGGTACCTCCGGAACTGGAAGAGGTGGATGATGACAGGTATCGCCACCGCCAAAAGGCCCCAAAGAAACGCAGGATGTACAAATGACATGGTCTTTTCTGATATTTGTTTATTGTGTCAGCTGATGGAAAATCTCCTCCAGACTGCTGGTGTGCGCATCCTGATGCGGGGCGCGTCTCTTCAGGTTCGCAAGCGTGTCGTCCGCCTTGATGCGGCCGCGGTCAATTATGATGACGCGCTGGCACATCGCCTCCACCTCCTGCATTATGTGGGTTGAGAGCAGAACCGTGGAGGTTTCGGCCATGTCACGTATCAGCTGACGTATCTCCAGAAGCTGGTTCGGATCAAGTCCTGATGTGGGCTCGTCCAGAATAAGCACCTTCGGCTCGTGTATGAGTGCGTGCGCCAGACCGACCCTCTGCCGGTAACCTTTGGAGAGCGCTGATATTTTCTTGTGCTGTTCGCGGCCAAGTCCTGTGATTTCAATCATCCGTTCCACCCGCTGTTTGCGGTTGTCCATCTTATATACGGATGCCACCCAGTCGAGGCTCTCACGCACATACATGTCGGTGTAGAGCGGGTTGTTCTCCGGCAGGTATCCGATGCATTTTTTGACGGCTATTGGATCCTCCAGCACATCATGTCCGCATACGCTGCAGCTTCCGGATGTGGGATGCTTGTAGCATGTGATTATTTTCATCAGAGTGGACTTGCCGGCACCGTTCGGTCCGAGCAGCCCCACAATCTCCCCGGTTTTGATTTCAAACGAGACGTTGTCCAACGCCTTCTGCGTGTCGTAGATTTTGCTGATGTTTTTGACAGAAACAGACATTTTTTCAGATTTTATTATCCATTAAACCAACTGTTCCGGATGTTGTTGCATCCATCGGGCGATCTCCTTGACCATGCCGGTGTTGGCCGCATGTCCGGGAGAGCAGGCGGTAATGCGAGCCTGAAGCTCCACACCGGCCAACTGCAGGTCGCCAAGCAGGTCCAGCAGCTTGTGCCGAGCCGCCTCGTTGCCGAACTGCAGACGCGTGTTGCTCAGAATACCCTCCTGCGGGTCCACGCGGATATCTTCGGCATGGAAGAATTCCGCAATTTTCCGCAGCTCCTCCTCCGCAGGCTGCCGCTCTACATATACGATGGCGTTGTCGAGGCTTCCGCCACGCGCCAGGTTGTGCTGTATCAGAGGCCAAATCTCATGCAGGAAGCAGAAGGTGCGGCATCCGGCGAATTCCCTTTCCACCTCATCAATGGAGTGCAGTGCCGCCTTTTGTTCGCCAAGCACGCGGGTGTGGTAGTCAACCGTAACCTCCAGTTCGAACCGGTCGGAAGGGTAGGCGTGAAGTTCGGCCCCGTTTTCGTGCCGGTAGTGCAGCGGCTCTGTCAGAACAAGTTTTTTCCGCGGGGCGGTCTGCTCCCTGATTCCGGCCTGCCGCAGGTATCCGATAAGCATTTTTGAGCATCCGTCCAGTATGGGGAACTCCTCTCCGTCGGTTTCGACGGTGAGGTTGGTGATGCCGAGGGCGGCGAGTGCCGCCATCAGATGTTCGATGGTGCCGACTGCGGCGCCTGTCTCAGGGTCCCGGACGGAGGTGCTTCGGGCGGTGTCGCCGATATGGCTGTACAGCGCGGGAATCTCAACCGCCGGATTTAGGTCGGTGCGGCGGAACCGGATGCCGCTGTTTTCCGTTGCAGGCAGCAGCGTCACCTGCAGCTCCTTGCCGGTATGCAGCCCGACACCTTTGAATGAGACGGGGGATAGTATGGTCTTCTGGTTCATGTTCAATGTCGTTTAATCAGTTCCTTGTTTTGTTCTCCCAGTTTTTTCCATTGTTCGTTCTCTTCCAGCTTGCTTTTGAAGTCGGCCAGCTTTGGCAGCAGGAATTCGGCGGTTTTGGCGCACGGGGTGTACATCAGGCTCTCCTGTTTCTTCTCCGACTTCAGGATCTGCCCGTTTTTGTCTGCGGAATTTATGCAGTAGAACAGTATTCCGGCGCAGAACATCACCTTGAAGGCTCCGAACAGTCCGCCCGCAATCTTGTCCACCACGGGAGGCACGATGAAGTTCAGGCCGAACTTGAATAGCCTTCCCAAAAGGAAGACCGCCGCGATGCATGCCACGAACGAAACCACAAGGCTTATCAGGTAGCGGGTTTCGGTATATGGGACGATAAGCCGCTGCACCAATGGCGAGGCGGGTATGGCGCACCATCCGCCGACCAGCAGTGCCAGCAGCGAGAAGAGTTCGCCGGAAAAGCCCTTGCGGAACCCCTTGAAGGCATACCAGGCCATGCCGGCCAGCAATACAAAGTCCAGCAGTCTCATGGCTATTCCCTGACAAATTTGTGCACTTGGCTGCCCTGTTCATTGCGGATGTGCAGCAGGTAGAGCCCTTTAGGCAGCTCCGACACGTTGATGGTGCATTGCCCGCTTTCAGCCGCCCGGCGTTGCAGCAGCCTGCCGGTCAGGTCGGTCAGACGGATTTCTCCGATGGGTGCACCGGAAATGTTTTCAATATGCAGTTCTGTTTGTGCAGGGTTCGGCCAGATTCGCATCATTTCAGTAGAAGTCTCGACGATGCCGGTTCTTGATGCGGTGTAGGTGAAGCTCCAGCCTTTGTCAGTAATGCTGTCATCGCTGACAAACTCTACAATCACGAAGTTGGAGCGCAGGAAGAAAACTGAATCGTTGTCCAGCCGGCCGGAAAGTTCCAGCAGCAGCCGGTTGCTGTCGTTGTAGTCGTAGAAATGGAGCACATCCCGCTCCTTTTCCGTTTCCAGGTAGTGGAACTTCAGGTTCATGCCGGCATAGCCCTTCAGATTGATTATTGTCCGGCAGCAGGTGTTGCTGTTGTAGTCCAAATCACCACTGCCGTCATCCAACGTGGCGGTGGCTTTTGTGTGCGGGCGGGTTGTGGTGCAAAATTCCGGATATACGGCCTCGTAGCATCCGTGTACACCAAGGCTGCGGCTGTCCGTTGCGGTGGTCAGTCGGATGTCCATTACATTGATCTTCGGTGAGATTTGCAGTGCGGTATCGGTGGCGGTAAGCGTTATTCCGCTGAAACCCTTGTCTGTGGAGCTGATCCGCAGGGTGTCGCCTGCCATAAGCTGCACGTGCAGCTGCACATTCAGCTGCGAAATGCTGTCCAAGTCGGGACGGATGTGCCATGTGTAGTCCACTCCGGGAGTGCAGGATGCAATGCCTGTTTCGCCTTTTTCAAAGGAGCCTGTGCGGTGGGTCAGCGTGCATTCTCCCCGGGCAGGTTGCAATGGAGGATAGGCATAGCTCTGCGTATCCGGCACCGCGTTGATGATGACCTCTTGGGCAAGGTTGAAATTGTATGTGCCCGGATTGAGGCTTCCGGTAAGGAAATAGCCGTCAGCCTGACCATCCCAGCCGAAATTGAAGTGGAAGTAGCAGCGGCCGTCGCTGAATTTCTGGTAACCGTCGCATACAAATCCGTGTCCGTCCGTCCAGGGCTTGCTCCAGCCGGCGTAATAGACCGGAATACGCCGTTTCAGGTGGGCGACGACCACGCTGTCCCAGTCAAGCGGGTAGGGGGTGGGGTGCAGGCTGTCGTGCGCCATGCCGTTGCTGTCCCTGAAAATGTATTTGGTTTCCGGTGAATACTTGAAGTATGTGCGCATTGCATAGGCGGCCTTGTGGTTGTACATGCCGGAGGAGTTGGGACCGTACACCATGTCCACCGCCACGCCGCTGTGATGGCACAGTTGGGAGATGGCACCGTTGATGTGAACCGGACGGTCGCACATCTTGTGGTATTCGTAGCGGCTGCTACTGAAGTCTGCTGAAAGCTCCCCGTATGTGTCGTGGGTGTAGCGGTAGCTGCCGGTGCCGCTTTCGGGCCAGCGGAAGTAGTACATCAGCTGGGCCATGGCGGTGGCCACGCAGCCGGTCACGCAGCGTTCGTTACGACCATTGTCGTCTTTGGGGCAGTAATAATTGTATTGGATTCCCTGTCCCCAATGGCTTTCGGTCAATGGCGCCGTCTCTTCCACAATGCGTATTGAATCCTCGTCCAAGGTTTGTAGGCAGGACTGTTCCGACAGGCGGGCTGCCTGGATCTGGCGGCGATATGCGTCCAGCCACATTTTCATGGCCGGGGCGATGCTGTCGCGGTCGAAGTTCTGGCTGGTTGAGTAGGCCAGGACGGCCTTTGTCTTCTGCTCTGCAGAGACCACCACGAAGGCGTTCTCCCCGTTGAAGACATAGAACAGCGGCGCATCGGCATCCTGTTCGGTGTAGGCGCAGCTCAGAGCCGATTTCTGCACGTGCAGGCCGGTTTGAGCACCCAGGAAGCGTGCGGCTGTCTCCAACGCATCATGCTCCGGTATGGCCTGCGCCGACACTCCGATCCACGAACAGCATGCCAGTATTGCAAAAAACAGGTGTGAGAGTTTCTTGTTCATATACGTTCAGATGTTTTTGTCCAACGCTTTACAGAGTTCCTCCCTTGTCTCGCCAAGTTCTGGCACATGGCATTCCTCCACGGAACGCACTTCCGAAATGTGGTGGCCGAGCATGTCCAGGAACCACGGTGCGCGCTTGATGCCCTCGCCCATGTTTACAAGCACTGTCTGTCCGTTTTTGATCTCATGTTGCATGACGGCTTTCATCAGCCCTGCGATGCAGACCGCGGAGGCGGGGCCGACGTGGGTCTTGCGCTCGAATGCGACTATCCGCGCTACGTCAGCAAGGCAGTCCTCCTTCACGCGGAGGAAATTGCCGTTGCGCTGCTTCATGATTCTGGCGATTTTCGGATAGGTGCCTGGGTTGCCGGTGCCGAGGATGGAAACCATCGTCTGCGGGTTCTTGATGACAGGGTAGTCCTTTTCGAAACCCTCCGGGAAGCCGTTTTTCACAGCCTTTTCCCAGCCCTGCACCATCGGGTCGCATTTGTCGGTCTGGATCAGGATGGGGCGCGGGTAGGTGAGTCCGGGCATGTGCGGCTCCAGCTCGCGGTAGGCCTTGTCCAATGCCAGCGGGCCGGTTCCTCCGCTGACCGCCTGCACATACACATCCGGCATGGTGCCCAGCTGCCGCAGCCATTCGAACACCATGGTCCGCTTCGATTCCACACGTATGGGGTCGATGTTGCCCGCCGAGGTGGGGATGCCGTACTTTTGCGCGTATGCGGCGGCCACGGCTTTCGCATCGCTGTAGTCTCCGGAAACGTGGTAGACCTTCTGCCCGTAGGAGGCAATCTCCGCGATGGAGGAGGGGACTGCGTTGTCCGGCATGAAGATGGCGGCGCTGATGCCGGCCATGGCGAGGTATTTGCCATAGGCGGTGGCCGTGTTGCCTGTGGAGGCGATGCAGTAGCGCTTCACCCCGTTCTCCTTGAATATGCTGGCGGCCATTGAGGCGGCGATGTCCTTAAAGGTGTTTGTGCCGCCGTTCAGGTCGTTCCGATACACATATATCTTGCAGTCACTGATGCCGTTGTCGTTCGCGAACCGCTCCAGGAACTCCCAGCGTTCCAGGGGGATCGCCCCCTCGCCGCAGCTGACGATGTTTTCCCTGTCCATAAGCGGCAGGAAATCGAAGTAGTGCCAGAAGCTCTCCGGCTTGCCCTTAAACAGTTCCGGCAGTTTTGCGTAATCGGCGGTGTATTCGATTTCCGCCTGTTTGCAATGGCATTCCGGGCAGCTCTGCCCGTGTTCGAACCATGCCTTGAAATCGGTGATGACGGCTCCGCATTCCGTGCAGCGGAGCCGGTATTTCTTCTGTTCGGCCATGGCTTAGAAATTGATGCGCTGGTTGTTGATTTCGGTTTCGCTGTATTCGCCGCGGTCCAGCTTTGCGCGGACCTCCTTGAACACGTTGATGGTGCGCTCCACATCCTCCAGGGTGTGTGCGGCGGTCGGGATCAGGCGCAGCTCGATGGTGCCTTTCGGTACCACGGGATAGAGGACCATGGAGCAGAATATGCCGTAGTTCTCACGCATATCGACCACAATCTGTGTGGCCTGTGCGACGGTGCCGTTCAGGAAGACCGGTGTCACATTGGCCTCGGTGTTGCCGATGTTGAAGCCGTTCTCACGCAACCCTTTCTTCAGCGCATTGGTGATGGTCCAGAGTTTTTCGCGCAGCTCCGGACGGGTCTGTATCAGCTCCAGCCTCTTGAGTGCACCCATGACCATCGGCATCGGGAGCGATTTTGCGTAGGTCTGGGAGCGCATGTTGAAGCGCAGGTGATCCACAATTGCCTTTTCGGAGGCGACGAAGCCGCCGATACCGGCCATGCTCTTGGCGAAGGCGGCGAAATGCACGTCGATGCCATCCTCAACGCCGAAATGTTCGGCGGTGCCGGTGCCGTTCTTGCCCATGGTGCCGAAGCCGTGCGCATCGTCGATGAGCAGGCGGAAGTCGAAGTCCTTCTTCATGGCAACAATCTCGTCCAGTTTGCCAAGTTCGCCCGACATTCCGAACACACCTTCGGTGATGACCAGGATGCCGCCGCCGCTCTCCTCGGCGAATTTGGTGGCGCGTCCCAGCACTTCGCGCAGGTGCGACATGTCGTTGTGACGGTATGAGAAGCGGCGTCCCATGTGCAGGCGGATGCCGTCGTAGATGCAGGCGTGGGATTCAATGTCGAAGACAACCACGTCGCGGCGGTCCAACAGGCAGTCAATGGTGGAGATCATGGCCTGGTAGCCGTAGTTCACCAGGAATGCGGCCGGTTTGCCGACGAAGGCGGCCAGCTTGTCCTCCAGTTCGTGGTGGTATTTTGTGTCGCCGGACATCATGCGGGCGCCCATCGGGGCGGCCATGCCGTATTTTGCTGCGGCTTCCGCGTCAGCTTTGCGCACTTCGGGGTCGTTGGCCAGTCCGAGGTAGTTGTTCAGACTCCAGCAAAGCACTTTTTTGCCGTTGAATTCCATATTCGGGCCGATTTCGCCCACCAGCTGCGGGAACATGTAATATCCGTCCGCAAATTCCTGATACTGCCCGAGTGGTCCGGGGATGCCCTTAATTCTTGTAAAAATGTCTGTCATGTTTCTAAAGTTTTCTTAATAAAACACTTAATTATCTTTTGGCTGCGGCAGGCCACAACCATAACTTCTGACAAACGCATATTGTTTCCAAATATTGTTGCATACGGAAAATTTTTTTCGGGACATACACTTTTCCCCACAATCCAGCGTTATAAAGGTGTATTAATTTTTTAAAGTAGATTCAATGATGAACAAAAAATGCTTTTGGGTGGTTTTAGGTGTCTTATTATTGGGTTTTGGAATAAATCTGTCCGCGCAAAACGAGTTTGCCAAACCGGTTAAACCAATATGTTCCATAGGTTTCCGCACAGGTGTCACCTTTGACATCATGCAGGCATCCTCCCGTCAGATGGACTATTACACAGCCATTTCCCCTTCTGTCACCAATGAATCCGGCATACCCATGGAACTCAATTTCACCATAGAATTCCCCAACCGGATAAGTTTGCAGACAGGTTTTGCCTACAAGGAATACAATCCATGGTTCCCCCATTCCATGAAGGGTGCCGGCAACCGCTATTCACAAGTTTCCGGTATTTTGTATTATAAATCCTTGCAGATTCCTTTACGGGCAAACTATAACTTTTATCTTGGAGATTCCTGGAATCTCTTTGCCGGTTTGGGTCTGGTGCTTGACATTCCTGTATATCAGGGTGATGCTGGAATGCTGTTTTTGGACGAGGATACCACAGCCTATTTTGAGGAATATTACATCGGTGATGACCGGTACTGGTTGGCCTACCATCTGGAATCCTCATTCAGTGATGCCAAATTCAATATTTTGGCAGAAAGCAATATAGGCATTTCATACACATTTTGTCGCCATTGGCAGATGTATTTCATGGCAAGTTATTGCTCCGGTTTACGCAACATGGGTGAAACGAGTCTCTATTACAGGACATTTCATGTGAACAAGGAAACAAATAACCCACAGGACAAGGAGGCCTGTTTTACAGACAAATTATTGTACAAGGGAGATTACTGGATGATAGGTTTCGGAATGAAATATTTGTTGGATTTGTGAGTTTGCCCAATGTGATGAAATGCGGTATTGTGCAACCAGAACTTCTGACAAGTCTCTATCAGGCATCTTTTTTTTTCGTCTTTCGGGCAATAAACCGCGGAAGGACGGCGTTGGATATACACGAAAAAACAAAAAGTATATCTGTATGAAGAAAACAGCGGTAATTCTGACCATTGTCAGTGTGTTTTTATGGGTGGTGTTTTTGTTGTTCTATTCATTGTCCTGCTGGGATGGTTTCCTTACATGTCATCTGGACGAATGTTTGTACTTGACAGCTGTTGTGACCGGTACCATAGCTGTCGCTCTTTGGTTGCTGCTGCTTGCCAGACGATGGAATCGGAAAAGCAAGACAGTTGCCTGGTGTCTGTATGGTATCATAAGCGTTATCTGGTTGTTTTACGCCATTGTTGCAGGCAGGTCACAATGGCAGCTTTTTGAAAAGCGTTACAAATGCATCAATGACAACCGCTATCTGATGCGCAGCTGTTACCACGGTTGGGACAATTCGTATTTTGGATTATCCTTGTATCAAAGGGAAGGCATAATAGATTACACGGTATGTGATCTTGATTGGTATTACCTCCCATTCGATAATCCGCAACTGTTTGTGTATGAAGATGCAGATGCCATTGTGCTCCGATATGGCATGAAAGATTCCATCTATACGGATGTATTCCACTTCAATGGTAAAAGTTACATAGGCTCCGCCAAGGATTCAGTTTTAATGGCCGTAAAGCTTTCGGGGAAAAAATAGCATTATGGAAGAGGTCAGGGTGTATCATTCTTTGTGGAAAAATCTTCTCTTTATCGCATCAAGTTTTGCCTTTACGGCAGGTTTTTTCTTGATGGATTTCGAAAATAAACAGCTGATAAAATGGTTAGGAATATTGTTTTTCGGCGGTGGCGGACTTTTCATGGTATATTTAATCCTGAAAGAAAGAATAACAGGCACTCCTTGCATTGTTATCACAGACAATGGTGTTTCTGTAAGTTCTGGAAAAAGTTTTGAAGTGCGTTTTGAAGATGTGAATGCGTTTTTTATCATTGATATTTCAAAAACCAAACAGATAGGCATCCGCTATAAAAAGGGGGTAAGGGAGAAAAAAATGGACAATGCCAAACAATTTGAACGTTTGATTCGGAAAGCAAATGAAAAAATAGCACGTGCACAGGAAAGCATTCCTGCCGGCGGTCTGACCATAAAGCCCCAAACATTGTGCGATTTGATGAACGAGCGGTTAAAGGCATTCCAGCGTCATCATCAAATTAACGGGCAGTCCTCTTCAGCCGCCCAATAACCACAATTATATGGATTACATCACCCGTTACGAATCGCCGCTCGGCGGCATCACCTTGGCCGCGGACGGCGCACTGACAGGCTATGCCGCCGGCATCGACCGGAAAATGCAACTGCTCCGGATGGAACGGGATTCAACGATAATTCCATGCCGTTTGCCTGGCAGGACAAAATGTGGCGGAATGGACGTATGATGATTTTTTTTGAACACCCTGAACAATAAACGGAAGGGTGGCGTTAAACACAAAAATTTAGCAATTCTTTACACCATAAAATCCATGAAACAGAACATAATCCGTAGAATCATATGTGTCACAGCATTGGTGCTGTAGCCGGAACGATTCCCTTTGGAAGGTGATCAACAGGAAACGTTATCAAAAAACTCCATCGTCCCGATGAGTCAGAGACGCGATTAATCGCATCTCTACCAGGCATCTTTTTTCTCTTTTTACAACAACATGGTCATGAAGGCGGGGATATACGCTGTATCTTTTATCATTTCTGATTGTTTATCAAGTTGTTATTCGAATTAAATCAACTTTCCCCGAAATTTTTTTCCTCCAAAAACCCATTTTCCCCGAAATTTTGACGGCCGGAATGCAGGAAAATCCATGTAATGACTGCGGTGTCCGATAGGTTTCTCACCCCATTTCAAAAAAACTTCCGTATATTGCGCAATAAAATCCCCAATGCGGCGTTTGCACAACCTGAATTGTTGTTTTTGAAACTAAAAATTATGTGTTATGAATAGAAAACAGTTGCTTTTGTTGCCGCTCTTTCTCTGCGGCGTGATGTTTTGCGGAACGCTTTCCGCACAGGACGACTACACAATCAGGACAGGTTATGTCGGCTTTTTGGACCAATCCAACGCCTTCGCCTTCAAGGATGGGATGAACACCTTCTCATTAGGTACGACGCACGGCTGCCAGTTCAACAGCAACGTCTTTGTCGGGGCCGGTTTCTCTTTCCTCTGGAACAAGAACGCCTTCGTCCTGCCTATCTACACCTCGTTCCGTTACAACTTCACCGAAAAGCGCATTCTGCCTTTCGGTCAGGTGAGGCTCGGCTATTACATAGGCGAAGGGAGCGGCCAGTACGCGGACGCGGCCTTCGGCCTGCGTTTCGGCACACCCAAGAAATTCGCCTTTTCCATCATGGTTGCCGCCTCATACCTCACCACATTGGAAGATGTCATCTATGTGTATGAGGAGGAGGGCTATCACAGGGAGGATGCCAACCTGTCGAACGTATCACTCCGTTTCGCGTTCGAATGGTGATCCATACTGACCGGTTGCACCGGATAGCCTATGCCACGGATGCCAGCGTATACCGGGAAATGCCGTATGGCGTCGCCTATCCGGAAAATGAAGAGGATATCCGTGAGCTTATCCGCTATGCGCGGGAAAAGGGTATCAGCCTGATTCCCCGAGCGGGCGGCACCTCCATCGCCGGTCAGGTGGTGGGGGAGGGCCTGGTTGTGGACATCAGCCGCCATTTCACCAAAATATTGGAGGTGAATGCGGAGGAACGCTGGGCGTGGGTGCAGCCGGGCGTGGTGCGCGACGAACTGAACCTCGCATTGCAGCCATACGGGCTCTTTTTCAGTCCGGAGACCTCAACCAGCAACCGCTGCTGCATAGGCGGCATGGTGGGCAACAACTCTTGCGGAACCCATTCGTTGGTTTATGGTTCCACCCGCCACCATATGCTGCAGCTCAAGGGATATTTGTCGGACGGCTCTTTCTTTGACACAGCCCTGCGTGGTGACGGTGAACTTGAGAATCGGATTTACGCCCAGCTTGAAGCATGGAGGGACGATTCATCAAAAAGGAAACTGATTGAAGATTGTTTCCCCGACAGGACCCTGCGCCGTCGTAGTTGCGGATATGCCATCGACGAGGCGATTGAGGATGACATTGACCTTTGCAAACTTATCTGCGGTTCTGAGGGCACGCTCTGTTTTATTACAGAAATCAAGGTTTCGCTTGACCCGCTCCCTCCAAAGGAGCAGATGGTGCTGTGCGCCCACTGCCATTCGTTGGAGGATAGTTTCAAGGCCAATCTGACAGCACTGAAACACAATCCGGTGGCAGTGGAACTGATGGATGGAAAGATATTGGAGCTGGGCAAAGGCAATGCCTCGGCGGAGAAAAACCGCTTCTTCGTTGAAGGCGACCCGGCCGCGCTGCTGATTGCCGAGTTCAACGGCCAGGATGGGGAGCTGGCGGCGGATGCCTTGGAAAAGGAGCTGGTGGAAAACGGGTTGGCCTCGGTCTGCACCCGCGTTTACGGTGCGGATGTCTCCCGAGTGTGGGCGTTGCGCAAGGCCGGACTGGGTGTGCTCAGCGGCATGAAGGGCGATGCCAAGCCGGTTGGTGTTATTGAGGATACGGCTGTTGCTCCGGAGCGGCTGCCCGCCTATATGGCCGACTTCATGGCGATGATGTCGCGGATCGGGCTGGACTGCGTCTATTATGGCCACATCGGCACCGGCGAGCTGCACCTGCGTCCCATCCTGAACCTGAAAACAGCGGAGGGGCGGGCGAAGTTCCGCGAGGTGGCGGAGGAGACCGCTCTGCTGGTTCGCAAACATCGCGGAAGCCTCAGCGGCGAACATGGCGACGGCCGTCTGCGCGGGGAGTTCATTCCCCTGATGTATGGGGAGGAATGCTACCGCATGATGTGCGAGGTCAAGCAATGCTGGGATCCGGAGGGGCTGTTCAATCCCGGAAAAATCACTGGCACGCCGCCCATGGACGAATGGATGCGCTATGCGGTGGGACAGACTTATGTAATTGAAAAGAAAAGTAAAAAACAAAATAGGACCTATTTTAACTGGCGCGCCGCCTTTGACGAGTGCAGGGTGGAGGGCGCATCCGGCGTGCGCTCCCAGCAGCATGCCCTGATGTGCTCCATCGAGCAGTGCAACGGTGCAGGCGACTGCCGCAAAGGGGTAAGGATGGGCGGCACGCTCTGTCCCGCCTTCAAGGTTTCCGGCGACGAGCTGAAGGCGACCCGCGCCCGCGCCAACGTGCTGCGCGAATGCCTCACCAATGGCGAAGGTTTTGAAGCGCCTGAGGTGAAGGAGGTGCTGGATTCCTGCTTAGCATGCAAGGCCTGCCGCAGCGAGTGCCCCTCCAATGTGGATATGACTCGGATACGGGCGGAGGTGCTGCAGCAGATATATGACCGCAAGGGAACGCCGTTACGCTCCTTCGCGGTCGCCCGGATTGGCCATATTGTCTGGCCGCTGTACAACTTTTTTGCCTCCTGGTCACTCTCCTCATTTCTGATAAAGAAAATTATCCGCTTTTCGACGGAGCGGCAGATCCCCACACTCAGCCGTAAAACTATGCGGATGCTGGTGCGCCGCGAGTGCCGGAAAGCCTCTCCGGAGCATCCGAAAGGCAAGGTGTGGCTCTTCGCGGACGAGTTCACCAATTTTCAGGAGGCGGAGCTTGGCTTCACCTTTGCACGCCTGCTGCTCGGATTGGGCTATGAGGTCGCGATACCGCGCCATGTTGAGAGCGGTCGCGCCGCCATCTCAAAAGGCTGCCTCCGTTTGGCGAAAAAGTTTGCCCTGAAAAATTTCAACTTGTTGAAGGATAAGGTGACGGATGAAACCCCGTTAGTGGGCATCGAACCCTCCTGCATCCTCTCGTTCCGCGATGAATATCCCGATTTGCTTCCGCCCGAAATGCGCCGTCCGGCGCAGCAGCTTGCAAGGAACTGCCTGCTGTTTGACGAGTTCCTGGTTCGGGAAATGGAGGCGGGAAGGATCACCTCCGAGGATTTCAAAGCGGATGAGGTGGAGATTTGGCTGCACGGCCATTGCCACCAGAAGGCGCTTGTCGGTGTGGATAAGACTGTCGCCGCGCTGCGGCTGCTGAAGGGGGCGGATGTGCATGTTATTCCGAGCGGATGCTGCGGAATGGCCGGCTCATTCGGCTACGAGAAGGAGCATTACCGCACCTCGCTGGCAATAGGGGAGATGGTGCTCTTTCCGGCGGTGCGCAAGGCTGTGGGTGCGGACAGTGCCAAACCGGCTGTGGTGCTGGCTCCAGGCACCTCCTGCCGGCAGCAGATAAAGGATGGCACCGGCGTGCAGGCACTGCATCCTGTGGAGCTGCTGTACCGGTGGCTGAACTGAACAACGGCGGCCTCAACTGCATAATCATTTTGGAAAACAGTAAAATAAATGTGAAAATCTTTTCACATTGCATTTTGTATTGAATAAAATGCTACTTTTGCATTTTTGTAAAAATCGATTCTGAACATGAGAAAATTTTTCTTTTTCACACTGTCAATCATGTTGTTGGCAGCAACAGGGCTGAAAGCGCAGAACGCTACAACCGCGCCGGTTCATTTCTTTAAAATGATACCGCAGCACAATCTGCACGATTCCGCCTTCATTGCGGACAGCCTTTACGCGAACGGCAACCATGATTCCATGATTTCCATCGACTATAAGATCTACCACAACGGCGTGCTGATTGACACCGTGTCCAAGTATGGCTGGGCAATGCTGAAACTCCGGCAGGCGGGTACCGAATATGTCTTCGGCAACTTCGACTCCGGCACCTTCGATTTTCCACGTACCATCCCTTTTGCAGGCATGGTGGCGCACAGTTTCAGCATCAGTGTCATCAATGCGGAGTCGGGGAAGCAGCTGTTCGGGCATGCCACCCCGAAATGCAACCGTGGCAGGGTGCCGATGCTCTACATGCACTTCAACGTGCCAGGCACCTACAAGGTGGTGATAGAGACCTATTCCCAGAAGGGGGCGACGGTCAGCTACATCGGTACGATGGCCTGCGCCAAGTACAAGGACGCCTATAGCCTGACCGGTGATAAACGGGCGCTGTGGACCAAAGATTCCCTGACCTTTGTGGTGCATCCGTCATTCATACATATCGACTCGGCCATGGTTTGCCAAGGGGATGTCTACCGGTGGCGTGGCAAGGTTTTCACGGAAACGGGCACTTATAAGGATGTTGTTATAAATCAGGATGGTTCCGATAGCGTCTATCAGCTTAATCTGAGTGTGATCCCAACAAAGAACGAGGAGAAGACCGTGATTATCTGCTCGGACGGCAGCTGCTACTGGCGCGGGAAGTACTATAACAAGCCAGGTGTCTATCTTGACAGTGTGGTGAACAAGAACGGCTGCAAGGACCGTTACAAGCTGACACTTGTTGTCCGTTCGCGTTTCCTGCAGGTGGACACGATGTGGCGTTGCGCCAACACCTCCTTCCAGTGGCGTGGACGTACCATCTCCTCCGCAGGCGTGCACACATGGTCCTATACGCCGGTGGTCCATTGCGACAGCGTCTACCAGCTGCGGGTGTTCAACTATCCGGTCTACACCAAACGTGACACTGCGGTCATTTGTGCCGGAAGCTCCTATGCATGGCAGGGTGGGAGTTACACCGTGTCGGGTACCTATACTAAAAAATACCAGACGGTTGCCGGATGTGACAGCACACATATCCTATACCTGACTGTGGACAGCGGTTTCCTGAACAGCCAGTCGGCCCGTGTTTGCAGTTCCAACGGGTATATTTGGCGCGGACGGCGTCTGTACGCCTCCGGCACCTATGCGGACAGCCTCAAGAACCGTCATGGTTGCGACAGTGTATACAGGCTTGTGCTTGAACTGCACAATACATATTATTTTGAAAAGAAGGATACCGTCTGTTACGGGCAGCCTTACACCTGGAAAGGCCATTCGGTCTCCATCGTCCAACCCTCTGCAGGGAACCACACCTATTGGGACAGTCTGAAGACCAAGGCCGGCTGCGACAGCGTCTTCAAACTGTTGCTTACCGTCCGTCCAAAATACCAGTTTGTGAATTCCGCAACAGTATGTGCAAACGAAACATATGTGTGGAAGGGCCACTCGGTCGCCATCGGACAGCGCGCCCCCGGTTCCTATGTGATCTGGGACAGCCTGAAAAGCCGTTACGGTTGCGACAGTGTGTACAAACTTAATCTTACCGTGCGCCCGTACTATTATACCGAACAGCGGGTCTCCATTTGCGACAATGAACTTTACGTCTGGCCGGGTCATTCGGTCGGAATCGGCAAAAAAGCTGCAGGCAGCTACCAGTATTGGGACAGCTTGAAGACCAAGGCCGGTTGCGACAGCGTATTCAAACTGCTGCTGACCGTCTATCCGACTTACAGCTATACTGAGCAGGCTGCTGTCTGCGCACATGAGACATATACATGGAAAGGTCATGCGGTTGCAATCGGACAGCGTGCTCCCGGTTCCTATGTGATATGGGACAGCCTGAAGACGAAGCATGGATGCGACAGCGTCTACAAGCTGACACTCACTGTCCGTCCGAACCATTCCTTTGTTGAGAACGTTGAAATATGCGATAATGAAACATACGTATGGAAAGGCCATTCGGTATCAGTTGGGAAACGTCCCGCGGGCTCTTATGTCTTCTGGGACAGCCTGAAGACCTCTGCCGGTTGCGACAGTGTCTACAAACTGAACCTGACAGTCCGTGCCACTTTCCTTCGTACGGACACCTTTGCAATATGCGACGGACGCAGCCACACTTGGCGCGGGCGGGTGCTGACCGCTCCCGGCACTTATTCGGACAGCCTTAAGACGAGGCACGGCTGCGACAGCGTGTACCGGCTGCTGCTGATTGTCCGGCCCTCATATCTTTTTGAAGAGATTGTGCCTATCTGCAACAATGACTTCCATAACTGGCGCGGACGGAAACTGAACCAACCGGGTGTCTATACAGACAGTCTGAAGAGCATGTATGGCTGTGACAGCATTTACCGCCTGGATCTCAGGGTGAATCCGGTTTATCTGAACGAGGACACCCTTGACGGCTGCAGCGGACAGTCCTATGACTGGCGTGGTAAGCGGATTACGCAATCAGGTGTCTACATGGACAGCCTGAAGGCCTCCCAGGGCTGCGACAGCGTGTTCCGTCTGGTTGTGCGGCTGCATCCTGTCTACCTGCGTGTTGACACGGCGGCCATTTGTGACCATTCCGTTTACCGGTGGCATGGGCGTGACCTGACCCTCAGTGGCACCTATACCGACACCCTGAAGAGCGTGTGGGGTTGTGACAGTGTGTGCAGGCTTCTGCTGCGCGTGCATCCCACCTGGCTGAAGCGTGACACCATCGATGTCTGCGACAACGATTCCATAAAATGGCGCGGGCAGTGGTGCCGGAAGCAGGGTCTCTATTATGACAGCCTTAAGACAATGTATGGCTGCGACAGCGTCTTCACCATGTTCTTGCGTGTGCATCCCACACACCTGTTTGTCTCCGGAGCCTCAATTTGCAGCCATGAGACCTACAGGTGGCGTGGCCGTAGCCTGACAAAAGCGGGGGATTATTTCGACAGCCTGAAGACCATCCACGGATGCGACAGTATTTTCAAACTGCATCTGGATGTCCGTCAGTCATATTTCTATTATGATACTGTTGATATCTGCGACAACGGATATTATTCGTGGCGCGGAAAAATGCTTACCCGTCAGGGAGGCTATGTCGACAGCCTTGTTACGGAAGATGGCTGTCCGGAGGTGTACCGCCTCTGGCTGCGGGTACATCCGACCTACCTGCATGAGGATACCATGGGGATTTGCGATGGCGGCAGTTATATGTGGCACGGACGCAAATTCCGTACGGCAGGTGTCTATTATGACAGCCTTAAGACGGTGCATGGCTGCGACAGCATATTTGTGCTCCGTCTGTCGGTATGGCCGGTCTATCTTTCTGCCGAAAAGGCTGAGGTCTGCGCGCCGCAGCGCTATGTGTGGCGCGGACGTGTCCTGTCCGAGAGCGGGCTCTATACGGACAGCCTCACAACCTGGAGGGGGTGCGACAGTGTCTTCAGTCTCCAGCTGACCGTGCATCCGTCCTACCTGATTGAGGAAAACCGGCAGATCTGCAACGGCAGCTCCTATGAATGGCGCGGACGCAAACTTACAGTTTCCGGTTCCTATACCGACAGTCTGAAAACGAAAAACGGCTGCGACAGTGTGTTCCGGATCCGGCTGCAGGTCAATCCCGTTTACCTGTTCGCCGATACGGTGGTAATCTGCGGGAATGATAATTTCCTGTGGCACGGACGGCGCATCCGCCAGTCCGGGGTCTATACCGACAGCCTGAAAACCATGATGGGGTGTGACAGCATCTTCGTCTTGTCGCTTACCATGCTGCCGACCTACCATTTTGCGGATACGGTCGACCTTTGCGGAGAGGAGACCTATGACTGGCGTGGTCGGCATCTGGTTCAGCCTGGATACTATACCGACAGCCTGCGTACGATAGCCGGCTGCGACAGTGTGTACAGCCTCTGCGTGCGGGTGCATTCAATCCAGATGACCAACGACTTCGCGGTGATTTGCGAAAACGAACACTACAAGTGGAACGGACACATACTTACTGTCAAGGGACGTTACATCGATACCCTCAAGAGCCAGTACGGCTGTGACAGTATTGTGCGCTTCTTCCTGTATACCAATCCGCTGTATCTCTTTGCCGACACAGTTGACCACTGTGACACCGGCGTATACACCTGGAGAGGAAGGGCATTGAGGACAAATGGCTGCTACACGGACAGCTTCAAGACAGAATATGGTTGCGACAGCGTATACCTGCTGGAGCTGCGGATACGTCCGCTCTTCTTCAAGGAGGAGCAGAAGACCATCTGCTCCAACGAACCTTACCTGTGGCATGGCCGCAACCTTGCCGTCAGCGGAATCTATTACGACAGCCTGCACAGCCAGTACGGCTGCGACAGCGTGTATGCGCTCCGTCTGACTGTCAATCCCGCATATCTTACGGAGGATACGGTATGGATCTGCACGGGAGCCTCCCACATGTGGCGCGGGAAAAAGTATTCCTCCGCCGGAATCTACACCGACAGCCTGAAGACCATCCACGGTTGCGACAGCGTTTTCCGCCTTACATTAAATTTGTATCCAATATACCATTTTGCCGATACGGCCGCCATTTGTCAGGGCGGTTCCTATGCATGGCACGGACGCAGGCTCCAAAAGGAGGGTGTCTATTATGACAGCCTTAAGACGGTGAACGGTTGCGACAGCATATTCAGACTGGCGCTCGCGGTCAATCCTGTGTACCGTTTCAACGATACTGTGGAGATTTGTCAGGGCGCGGTGCATGTGTGGCGTGGTAAAAAGTTTGCCGCCACGGGTATCTACACTGACAGCCTGAAAACCATCCATGGATGTGACAGCATTTTCCGCCTGTCGCTGAAGGTGAATCCGGTCTACCTCTATTCCGACACCATCGGCATCTGCCAGGGTGAACGGCATGTCTGGCGTGGGCGCAAGCTTACGGACGGTGGTATTTATCATGACAGCCTTAAGACCATCCACGGCTGCGACAGCGTTTTCCGTCTGGTGCTCCATGTCTATCCGACCTACCTGAAGGACGAAAAGCAGGATCTGTGCAGCGGTGAACGCTTCCAGTGGCGCGGACGGATGCTGCAGGCAGGAGGCGTCTATACGGACAGCCTGAAGACAATCCACGGCTGCGACAGCGTTTTCCGCCTGACTCTTATGGTATATCCTGTATATCGCTTTGCCGACACGGTCGGGATCTGCCAGGGCGAGCGGCACAACTGGCGCGGACATTCCTATATGGCTTCCGGCCTGTATACCGACAGTCTGAAGACGGTCCATGGCTGCGACAGCGTATATCTGCTCCAGCTGCAGGTCAATCCTGTCTATTTTGTGGCCGACACCATCCGTATCTGCGACAACCGGCAGGTGGTGTGGCACGGACAGAAGCTGTCCGTTTCCGGCACCTATTATGACAGCCTTAAGACGGTTTCCGGCTGTGACAGCGTCTTCCGTCTTACCCTTACCGTGTATCCCACGTTTGTCATGGATGACACGCTTGCGGTTTGTGCGGATGCCCTGCCGTACACGTGGCATGGGTATGAGCTTTCCGTTGAAGGGGACTACACCGACAGCCTCCTCACAGTACATGGCTGCGACAGTATATGCAGGCTCCGGCTCATTGTGAATCCGGTCTACTCGCATTCGTTTGCCGACACCATTTGCGAGGGCACTCCCTACAACCGTTACGGTTTTGTGCTCTCCGCCGATTCCACGACCGGTGTTCCGCAACTGCTGCTGACCGACTCGCTGCGCAGTGCGGAGGGTTGTGACAGTGTGGTCACGCTGGCGCTGCAAATCCGCCAGCTTCCGAAGGAGATGTCCCAGATACATGGTGACACGCTTGTCCCCAATTCAGGTACATTCATGTATTATACCGATACGGTTCCCGGCATTGACCGTTACGAGTGGCAGGTCATACCTAACAACATTGTCATGACACCTTCCCAGACCAAGGTCTGGCTGGAGTTCGACAAGTCGGTCGCCGGTTGGGACACGCTGGTTCTGATTGGTCACCACTTGTGCGGACAAACATCACCGCAATATCTGCCGATACATGTCACCATCGGACTCTCCGTGAAGGAGAGCGATGTTCCGGAGGGTGTGCGGCTCTATCCGAATCCGGCATATGGCGAGGTCCACATTGAATTGGCGTCGTTTGAAAATTGGGGCAAATCCCGCTGGATGTTGTGCGACATGCAGGGCAGGGTGCTGGACGGCGGTTCCGTTGAAGGGATGCTGACCACTGTAAGTATGGCCGCATACCCAAGGGGCGTGTATGTCATCCGTCTCCTGTCCGAAGAGGGACGTTCGTGCAGCCTCAAGGTTATAAAATATTAATTACTTGTATGATGTGCAACAAATCCGTGTTGATTTGAAAAAAAAACGTAAAAGAATGTAAAGGTATTGATTTCTTTAGTACTTTTGCACACATTTTTTTGGAGATAAAGATAAATTAGTGTACGATGAAAGCTGAGTTAATGAAATTGGCTGAAGACCAATTGGTTGAAAAGAAAAATCACCCTGTTTTCAAGGCGGGTGACACCGTGACGGTGAACTACAGAATTGTCGAAGGAAACAAGGAAAGGCTGCAAGCATACCAGGGTGTGGTGCTGCAACGCGCAGGAAGCGGCATTACGGAAACCTTTACCGTTCGTAAAATGTCAAACGGTATCGGTGTGGAGCGTATTTTCCCTGTGCATTCCCCCTTTATTGAAAGCATTGTGGTGAACAAGCACGGTCTGGTCCGTCGCGCGCGCATATTCTATCTGCGCCAGCTGACCGGCAAAAAGGCCCGTATTAAAGAAAAAAGATCCTAACATTTCTAACCACTGTGTGATATGGCGACAACAGCAGATTTCAAAAACGGATTGTGCATAGAAATGGACGGCAGCGTATGGAGCGTTGTCGAGTTCCTGCATGTGAAACCTGGAAAAGGAGCCGCCTTCGTGCGTTCCAAATTGAAAAACCTCAAGACAGGCCGTACTTTGGAGCATACTTTCCCTGCGGGAGTCAAGATTGATCTGGCCCGTGTGGAGCGCCGCCCGTACCAGTTCGTGTACAAGGAGGATGAGAACACCTATTATTTCATGCATACCGAAACCTTCGAACAGATACCCATCCAGAAGGAGATGATCAGTAATCCGGGTCTGTTGAAGGAGGGTCAGGAGGTGGAAATCATGTACCATGTGGATACCGACTCCCCGCTTACCTGCGAGCTTCCTCCCTTCGTTGACATGGAGGTCACCTATACCGAGCCGGGTGTCAAGGGCGATACCGCCACCAACACTCTCAAGCGTGCCACTGTGGAGACAGGTGCCGAAGTGATGGTCCCCCTGTTTATTGAAACAGGTGAAAAGATAAAGGTGGACACCCGTACAAACCGTTATTCAGAACGCGTAAAATAAATGTCATGAAATTACCTCGGCCGATTTCTGTAGACGAGATGATCTCCATTGTTGGGGGGGGCATTAGGGTTGTAGGCGATGTTCAGCGAAAAATAGAGGGAATTAATGAGATTCATGCTGTAGAACCCGGTGATGTCACTTTTGTCGATCATCCCAAATATTATGATTCGGTACTGAAAGGCAATGCGACATTTGTCTTCATTGACAAAGAACCGGACGAAACTTATGGCAAGACCCTTTTGGTTTGTGAGGATCCCTATACGCCGTACATTGCACTTGTCCGGCATTTCCGCCAGTTTGAACCGCAGAATGTCAGTATCCATCCCTCCGCAATAATCGGGGAGGGGACTGTGATCCAACCTGGGGTTTTCATCGGTCCGGAAGTCCGCATCGGTAAGAATTGCATTATCCACGCCAACGTGAGCATTTATGACCATACCACTATCGGTGACCATGTGGTAATCCATGCCAACAGTGTCATCGGTGCCGACGCTTTTTATTTCAAGCATCGCACCGAACGTTGGGACAAGCTTGATTCCTGTGGCTCTGTTGTTATCGGAGACCGGGTGGAGATTGGGGCTCTCTGCACAATCGACAAAGGTGTCTCTTCTCCCACCACCATCGGGGAGGGCTGCAAGTTTGACAACCATATTCAGGTCGGGCATGACACCACCATCGGCAAGAATTGTCTGATCGGTTGCCACACCTCCATTGCCGGCACCACTGTGATTGAGGACAACTGCCTGATTTGGGCTCATGCGGCGATCAACAAAGGTCTGGTTGTGCGCAAGGGCACCACAGTGCTGGCCACTTCCGCGGTCGACAAGTCCACCAAGGAGGGCAGTGTGCTGTTCGGTGTGCCCGCCATTGACGCGAACACCAAATGGCGTGAACTTGTATCCTTACGGTTGCTGCCTGCCTGGATGCAGAAGATTGAGGAGAAACTCAAATAAAAAAAAGTCGCCAATCGGCGACTTTTTTTATTGTATGTCCAGATGGTGCCCCATCCTCTCCTGTTTTGTCTTCAGGTATTTCCTGTTGTAGTCGTTCGGCTTTATGATCAGCGGTACTGTCTCTGTGATGGTCAGTCCGTATCCTTCCAGTCCGCTCCGTTTTACCGGATTGTTTGTGATCAGCCGCATCTGTGTCACGCCAAGGTCCCGCAATATCTGGGCGCCGATGCCGTAGTCCCGTTCGTCCGGTTTGAAACCGAGCCTGATGTTGGCATCGACCGTGTCCAGCCCCTGCTCCTGCAGGTGATAGGCTTTCAATTTGTTGATCAGGCCGATTCCTCTTCCTTCCTGGCTCATGTAGACTATCAGCCCCTTGCCTTCCTCTTCAACCATCTGCATGGCGCGGTGCAGCTGGTCACCGCAGTCGCACTTGCAGCTGCCGAAGATGTCGCCGGTGGCGCAGCTTGAATGCACGCGTACAAGTACGGGTTCGTTCTCCTTCCATTCGCCCTTTTTCAATACAAGGTGTGTCACATTGTTGTCCAGCTGGGTGTAGGCGATGAGCCGGAAGCTGCCCCATTCGGTGGGCAGGAAGACATCCTCCTCCTTGCGTACCATGGTCTCGTGGGCCATGCGGTAGGCAATCAGGTCCTTGATGGTGATGATTTTCAGCTGGTATTTTTTTGCCACCTCAACCAGTTGCGGCAGCCTCGCCATGGTGCCGTCATCGTTAATGATTTCAATTAGCGCGCCGCAGGGACGCAGTCCGGCCAGTCGGGCCAGATCGACAGCGGCTTCGGTGTGTCCTGCCCTGACAATCACGCCTCCGTTGCGGGCGCGCAGCGGGTTGATGTGTCCGGGCCTGCCCAAATCTGAAGGCTGGGTTGCAGGGTCGGCCAGTGCGCGGATGGTCATTGCGCGGTCGTGCATAGAGACCCCGGTTGTGCAGCCGTTGCCCAACAGATCCACCGTAACGGTGAATGGGGTGCCGAGCAGTGAGGTGTTGTCATGCACCTGCATGTCCAGATTCAGCTCCTTGCATCGGTCTTCTGTGACTGGGGCGCAAAGAACGCCGCGCCCGTTTTTCAGCATGAAGTTGACATGTTCCGGCGTGATTTTCTCCGCCGCCATTATGAAATCGCCCTCATTTTCGCGATCCTCATCATCAATGACGATTACAAAATTCCCTTTTTTGAACTCCTCAATCGCCTCTTCAATAGTATTCAATTTGAATTCCATAATATTTTCTGCTTAATTATTCAAAACGTGGAATACGTCGCCATATTGCATGTGGGGCAAAAAAATAATACGGAATCTGTTTGTGTCCGAAAAATGATTACTTTTGCATATTGTTTTAAATATGTCTGACAAGAATTTTACGGGTCGTTTGCGTCTCCTCCCACATGTTGGGGCGCTGTACGCCATGTTGATGGCTGCGGTACTGCTGCTGCTCTGCCTGCGCAGCCGATTCCCGCGTGCCGCCGGTTATTACCTGATGCCGGAGGTGGAAGGTCCATACCTGCCACTGCTGCTGTCGGGCGTTGCGTTGCTCGGTGTGCTGTATCTCTTTTGTTTTTTTCTGTTCCGCAATGTGCGGCGGTGCAAGGCTGCTGCAATCGTGACCGGACTGCTTTTCCTGCTTATACAGTTGTTCCTGATATATGGCTACTATTTTGAAACAGATTGGGATGTCCAACAGCTGGTCGGTGCGGCGCGCGCCTCGGCTGCAGGGGACGGGGAGACGTTGCAAGGCTACTCCTGGTATTTCAGCGAATGTCCCAACAATCTGTTTCTGACCGGAATCTTTGCGCTGGTTTTCAGGATTTGCGGACTGTTCGGCCTGCATGGGCTCTTTCCGCTGCTGGCGATGCAGTGCCTGTCGGGAACGGTGGTCTCCTGGATGCTTTTCCAGACGCTGTCCCGTGCATGTGATGCGCCGACCGCCTTTTTCGGACAGCTGCTTTTTCTGCTTTTTGTCGGTTTGTCACCTTGGTTTTCCATCCCATATTCTGATACGGCGAGCCTCATCTTCATTATGGGGATGGTATGGCTTGCAATGACTTCCGTGCTGTCGCGGAGGCCGCGGCTCAAGTGGTTCCTGCTTGCTTTACTGGCCGGAGTCGGATATGCGGTCAAGCCGCAGACTTTGCTTGTCTTCATCGCACTGCTGCCGTTCTGCTGGCCGCGTTCCGGGAATAAGGTTGTTTTCAGTCTGCGCGGCAAGAAACGTTCCGCAGCGCTGCCGCTTCTTCTGGCAGGTTTTGTTTCGGCCTGCCTGCTGGCTGCCGTCGTCGGCAAATCCACCGGTATTCCCTGTCACAAGGAACCTGCCTTCGGCATGACGCACTATCTGCTGATTGGTATGAACAGCCGGACCATGGGGGATTATGCTCCGGAGGATGTGGAGTTCTCCCGTTCATATCCCACACGTTTTGCACGGGCAAATGCGGAATTGCGTGAGTCGGGACGTCGTGTGAAAGCCATGGGCGTGTCCGGTTTTTTCAGGCATCTTTGCGAAAAAAACATCCTGACCTATGGGGACGGCACCTTTTCCTGGGGCAAGGAGGGGACATTTTTCCACACGCTTTTCCCTGAAAAAGGCAGACCGTTCGCCAGTTTTTCGCGTAAGGTTTATTACACAGAGGAATATGGCGGGGCGTATTATCCGGTTTTTT
>CACYHG010000032.1 GCA_902774175.1 uncultured Bacteroidota bacterium | reverse complement strand
TTTTTGGGTCCGGACTGGCAAATCCTACATTAATATATTGTACTTTTGCAGCCGAATTTTTAAACCGCATCCATGAGTAAAAACTTAGTGATTGTCGAGTCTCCGGCCAAGGCCAAAACCATAGAGAGATTTTTGGGAAAAGACTATACCGTACGCTCTTCCATGGGTCACATCCGTGATCTTCCGGAAAAGAAGATAGGCATAGACATAGAAAACCAGTTTGCGCCGCAATATGAGATTCTGCCCAACAAACAGAAAATAATATCCGAACTGAAGAAATTGGGCGTCGAATCCGATGTCATCTGGCTTGCCACTGATGAGGACCGTGAAGGGGAGGCCATTTCATGGCACCTGATGGACGAATTGAAATACCCTGCCGAAAAGACCAGGCGCATCGCATTCCATGAAATCACAAAAAAGGCCATTGAGGAGGCCATAGCGAATCCGAGGGATTTGGATTTCAACTTGGTTAATGCACAGCAGGCCCGCCGCGTGCTGGACCGTCTTGTCGGTTTCGAGCTGTCGCCGGTGCTGTGGCGCAAGGTGCGTCCGTCGCTTTCAGCCGGTAGGGTGCAGTCTGTGGCTGTACGGCTGGTGGTGGAGCGTGAAAGGGAAATCAACAACTTTGTGCCTGAATGCTTCTACAAGGTGGTCGGAACTTTCCGGACCTCCGCGAACGGGGCGCCTTTTGAGGCGGAGCTGAACACCCGTTTCCGCACGGAGAAGGAGGCCAACGCCTTTTTGGAAAAATGCAGGAATGCGAGCTTCACCGTGAATGCGGTGGAGAACCAGCCGGTCAAACGGACTCCCGCCCCGCCATTCACCACAGCAACCCTGCAGCAGGAGGCGGCTCGCAAACTGGGGATGTCGGTCGCACGCACAATGTCGGTCGCACAGCAGTTGTACGAATCGGGACACATCACCTACATGCGTACGGACTCTGTAAATCTGTCCGACCTCGCTTTAGCCACCTCCGAGGCGGAGATTGTCAGCATCTACGGGGAAAAGTATGCCAGAAGGCGCAAGTTCACCACCAAGACAAAAGGGGCGCAGGAGGCGCATGAGGCCATCCGCCCAACCTATATGAACAAACACACCATATCGGACGGTGACAATCAGGCGGAACGGCTGTACCAGCTCATCTGGAAACGCACCCTTGCCTCGCAGATGGCGGATGCCAAACTTGAGAAGACAACTGTCACCATCACCAGCCCTGATATGGAGGAATATTTTGTAAGCGAAGGCGAAGTGCTGCTGTTTGACGGATTCCTGAAGGTCTACAAGGAGTCCCAGGGCGACCAGCCGGAGGAGGAGAGCCAGGAGCTGCCGGCACTGTCCCAGGGTATGCCTCTGGAGCAGGAGCAGGTCCAGGCCACCGAAAAACATACCATGCCGCCCTACCGCTATACGGAGGCCAGCCTTGTCCACAAGCTGGAGGAGCTTGGCATAGGCCGCCCCTCCACATACGCTCCCATCATCTCCACCATCCAGAAACGGAACTATGTGCAGAAGGGCAACAAGGAGGGCAGCGAACGGGAATACCGCATCCTGACATGCAGGAAGGGCAAAATCACCGTCAGCAGCAAAAAGGAGAAGATAGGCTACGAGAAGGGCAAACTGCTTCCCACTGATATCGGCAATGTGGTCAACAGTTTCCTGATCGACCATTTTGAAAAAATCATGGACTACCAGTTCACCGCCAGCGTGGAGAAGGATTTTGACAAGATAGCCCAAGGGAAAAAGGAATGGAAAAAGATGATTGCCGATTTCTACAAGGATTTCCACCAAACCATCACCACCACCCTCGAAACCTCGGAAAAGGCCAGCGGTGAACGGCTGCTGGGTGTTGATCCGGTTTCAGGACGCAATGTGTACGCCAAGCTGGCCCGCTACGGCGCGGTGGTGCAGATGGGACGCTCCAACAGCGAGGACACGCTGAGTTTCGCCAAACTGCTGCCGCACCAGAGCATCGACACCATCACCTTTGAGGAGGCGATGGAGCTGTTCAAGCTGCCGCGCACGGTCGGCACCCATAACGGCCTGCCGCTGGTGGTCAATATCGGACGCTACGGCCCATACGTGCAGTATGACGGCAAATTCTACGCCGTGCCGAAGACCGAAGACCTGCGCATAATCTCTTTGGAACGCTGTCTGGAAATCATGGAGGCGAAAAAGAAATCGGACCAGGACAAGGCCGCCTGCGTCATTGGCGAATGGGAGGGGGATCCCCTTTCCGTGGCTGTGGGACGCTTCGGCCCCTACATCCTTTACAGGAAGCATTTCTATGCCCTGCCAAAAGAGACGGACATTCATACGGTCGGACTTGAACAGGCCAAGGAGGTTATCCGGAAACATGAGGAGAAAAACATCCTCCGCCGTTTCGAGGAGGACGAAAAGATGAGGATACTCAAAGGGCGTTTTGGTGCCTACATATCCTATAACAACCAGAATTACAAACTGCCCAAGGGGAGCGAGGCCGGACAGATGACCTACAGGCAATGTCTGGAAATTGTGCAGACGGCAGACCAGAAGACACCGGGAAAAACCGCCAAACGGAAACGCTGATGGAGCATTTGGAAAACTATCTGGAACCGCTTTCCTTAGACAATCTTGAATTTTTCTTCCGTTCCGCCGACAAGAACAGGATCGGCAGCCGCCTGCATGTCCATACTGTGGAGAAGGGTCTGCCGGACCTTGACAACATCCGGATTGCAATCATCGGTGTGCCGGAGGAGCGTAACGCCTTTGACAATGTGGGCTGCTCGCTTGCTCCGGACGAAATCCGCAGGCAGTTCTACCAGCTTTTCCGTATGCCGGACATGCCTGAAACCGCCGATCTCGGCAACCTTCGTGCAGGCAGGGAGTGCGAGGACACCTATCATGCCCTTGCCGATGTGCTGGGCCAGCTTCTTGATGCGGGGATAGTTCCTGTTATTCTTGGCGGGAGCCAGGATCTGACATACGCCAACTATTTAGCCTACGAGCAGCGTCAGGAGGTGGTCAACATCACTGCCATCGACCCATGTTTTGACATCGGCGCAAAACTTTCAGAGCAGGAATCCAATGCCTTTTTCCATAAAATAATACTGCGTCAGCCCAATTACCTGTTCAATTACAGCAATATCGGATACCAGAGCTATTTTGTGAGCCCGGAAGATGTCGCGCTTATGGAAAAACTGCGTTTCGACACCTGCCGGCTGGGCATCGTGCAGGAGGACATCCTTAAATGCGAGCCGCTGATCCGTGAAGCCGGCATTGTGAGCGTGGATATGGCCGCCGTCCGCTTTTCGGATGCGCCCGGTTGCCGTCATGCCTCCCCGAACGGACTTACAGGGAAGGAGATATGCATGCTTTCACGCTTCGCAGGCGCAGCATCCAGGGTCTCATCCTTTGGCGTTTACGAATACAACCCCGGCTGTGACATTGCCGCACAGAGCGCACGCCTTATTGCCGAGATGCTCTGGTATTTTCTGGACGGTTTCAGCCTGCGGCGTGAGGACCAGCCCGACCTGATGCGGAAAAATTTCACCGAATACATTGTGGAACTACAGCAGCGTCTGTACCAGATACGTTTTTACGAGAGCAATGTCAGCCATCTCTGGTGGATGGAGGTCCCTTGTGCGGACAAAAAGTCGAAATATGAGCGGATGTATCTGATCCCTTGTTCCAAAGAGGATTACGAAACCGCCTGTATGGACGAACTGCCAGAACGCTGGCTCAAAACTTACCAAAAACTTGAGAGGGAATAGGCGGTGTCTCCGGTGAGGCGCTGCAATCCAATAGTCCGCGTCAGTCGTCGGTGCTTGTGGCGTAAAACAGGATTGAGCGTCCGGTGATGTGTATGTGGTGCTCCTCCTCCAACGAGCGGATTACATCATCAATGCGCGGGTCGGAAAACTCAATGTAGCCTTTGCCATCAGAGAGCAGTATGTGGTCATGCATGGCTCTCCGGAATGCGCACTCATACACTGCGGCGCCGGTATCGAACCGGAGTTTGCGCACGAGTCCGCAATCCTCCATCAGTTCCAGCGTGTGGTACAATGTTGTACGGCTCACCTGATATTTTTTCTGCTTCAGTCCGGCATGCAGCGCCTCCACATCAAAATGTCCGCCGCATCTGCATGCTTCGCGCAGGACGGCAAAACGTTCCGAAGTGCGGCTCAAACCTTTTTTTTCCAGATAATCGTAAAAAATCTGCCGGTATTCTTCAAAAACATCCTCTTCCATCACGCCTCTTAGTTACCGTTATCCGACACTGACGCCGGCAGTTACAGGTGATTGGGTTGTAAGCAGCACCAGCCTGCCGTCCTTGTCGGCGGCTGAAAGCAGCATCCCTTCACTGACCACCCCCTTGAGCTTGCGCGGCTCGAAGTTGGCGATGAAACAGACCTGCAGGCCCACTAACTTTTCCGGTTCGGGGTAGGACTGGGCGATGCCTGAAACGATGGTGCGGCGCTTGTCCCCATCATCAATGAGGAATTGCAGCAGCTTGTCTGCCTTGGGAACCTTGGTGTATTCCAGCACCGTGCCGACCCTGATGTCCACCTTCTGGAAATCTTCGAAACTCACCTTTTCCTTATATGGTTCAGGCTTCCATGCCTGCTGTTCGTTCGCAAGCTTTGTGTCGGCCAACCGTTGCATTTGGGCGTCAATGGCCGTGTCCTCAACCTTTTCGAACAGCAGTTCGGGTGTCTCCAGCAGCCCGCCCTCAGGCAGCAGCCGCGCACTTCCGGCAGCCTGCCAGTCCGCCGCCTCCAGATGCAGCATCCGGGACAGCTTGTCCGCCGTGAACGGGAGGAAAGGACGGCAAAGAATCGCAAGGTTTGCGCAAATCTGCAGCGAATAGTGCAACGCCGTCATCGCCTCATCGGGATTCTCCTTTATCCTTTTCCACGGCTCCGTCTCGGTCAGGTATTTGTTGCCCAGACGGGCCAGGTTCATCATTTCGGCCAACGCATCGCGGAAATGGTATGTCTCAATGGCGCGTCCGATGCGCTCCGGAAAGCTCTCCATCTCCTTCACCAGCTGCAGTTCCAGTTCGCCGGCAGTGCCTGCTGCCGGGACTTTTCCGCCATTATACTTGTGCGTCAGCACTAAGGTGCGATGGACAAAATTGCCGAAAATGGCCACCAGCTCGCTGTTGTTCTTCAGTTGGAAATCCTTCCAGGTGAAATCGTTGTCCTTGGTCTCCGGCGCATTGCTGCATAACACGTAGCGCAGCACATCCTGCTTGCCGGGGAAATCCTTCAGGTATTCGTGCAGCCAGACCGCCCAGTTCCTTGAGGTGGAAATCTTGTCCCCTTCCAGATTCAGGAACTCGTTGGCAGGCACATTGGCCGGCAGGATATAGCTGCCGTCGGCATGGAGCATCGAAGGGAAAATGATGCAGTGGAAGACAATGTTATCCTTGCCGATGAAATGCACTAACTTGGTCTCCTGATCCTTCCACCATTTCTCCCAATCGTCGCCCTTCAGCTGCCTTGTAAAGCTTATGTATCCGATCGGCGCGTCGAACCAGACGTAAAGCACCTTGCCGTCCGCACCTTCTACCGGCACCTTCACACCCCAGTCGAGGTCACGTGTGACCGCACGGGGCTGCAGACCGGCGTCAATCCAGGATTTGCACTGGCCGTACACGTTGGTTTTCCAATCCTTGTGACCTTCGAGAATCCATTGGCGCAGCCACGGCTCATCCTTGTCCAACGGCAGGAACCAGTGTTTTGTCTCCCTCATCACCGGCTGCGAACCGCTCAAGGCCGATTTCGGGTTAATCAGGTCGGTCGGATTCAATGATGTCCCGCATGCCTCGCACTGGTCGCCATAGGCATTTTCATTGCCACAGTGGGGGCAGGTGCCTGTGATGTAGCGGTCGGCAAGGAACTGGTGCGCCTCCTCGTCATAATATTGCAGGGAGGTTTTTTCAATGAACTTTCCAGCCTCGTAAAGCTTCTTGAAATAGGCGGCGGCCGTCTCGTGATGCTCCTTGCAGCTTGTACGGCTGTAAATGTCGAACGAGATGCCCAGCTCCGCAAATGATTCCTTGATGATACTGTGGTAACGGTCCACAATGTCCTGTGGGGTGCAGCCCTCCTTGCGCGCCTTGATGGTGATTGGCACGCCGTGTTCGTCCGAGCCCCCAATGAAAATCACCTCCTGCCCCATCGCCCGCAAATAGCGGACATAGATGTCGGCGGGCACATAAACCCCCGCCAGATGCCCGATATGCACCGGACCGTTGGCATAGGGAAGGGCTGTGGTTACAGTATAGCGTTTGTATTGTGATTCTGTATACATGCTTGCAAACTTTTTCCTTTACTTGACCGGTGCCGGCACCTCAACCTCCTCGTAGGCCTCAATCTGGTCACCGACCACCACGTCGTTGAAACTTTCAATATTCAGACCGCACTCCAGTCCGGCAGTCACCTCCTTGGCGTCATCCTTGAAACGCTTGAGCGAACCAAGGCGGCCGTTGTCATGGATAACAATGCCGTCGCGGATCACGCGCACCTTGGAGGAACGTTGGATTTTGCCGTCCAGCACATAGCATCCGGCGATGACGCCCACCTTCGAAATGCGGAAGGTCTCCCGCACCTCCAGGTTGGCAACCACCTGCTCCTTAACCTCAGGAGCCTTCATGCCGGCGATTGCAGCCTTAAGGTCGTCGATGGCGGAATAGATGACGGAATAGACGCGGATGTCCACCTGCTCCTGCTCCGCCACCCGCTTGGCACCGGAAGAGGGCCGCACCTGGAAGGCGATGATGATTGCGTTCGAAGCCGAAGCCAGCAGCACATCCGATTCGGTCACCTGACCCACCGACTTGTGGATCACATTCACCTGAACATCGGCGGTGGAGAGCTTCAGGATTTCGTCGGACAACGCCTCAATGGAGCCGTCCACATCGCCCTTTACAATGACGTTCAGCTCCTGGAAGTCGCCCACTGCTATGCGGCGGCCAAGCTCGTCCAGCGTAATGTGCTTCTGCGTGCGCAGCCCCTGCTCGCGCAGCAGCTGGGAACGCTTGTTGACAATGGCTCTCGCCTCCTTGTCGGTCTTATATGTGCGGAAGGTGTCGCCTGCCTGCGGTGCGCTGTTCAGTCCGAGCAGCAGCACCGGCACGGAGGGTCCGGCCTCCTTCACAATCTGGTTCTTTTCGTTGTACATCGCCCTGATTTTACCGTAGCTGGTTCCTGCGGCGATGATGTCGCCCGTACGCAGGGTGCCGTTCTGGACCAGAATCTTGGCCACATATCCGCGCCCCTTGTCCAATGAGGACTCGATGACGGTGCCTGTCGGCTCGGCCTTCGGATTGGCCTTCAGGTCGAGCATCTCAGCTTCAATCAGAACCTTTTCAAGCAGCAGGTCCACATTGGTTCCCTTCTTGGCGGAGATGTCCTGGCTCTGCACCTTGCCGCCCCATTCCTCCACGAGGATGTTCATGTTGGCCAGCGCGGCACGGATTCTCTCCGGATCGGCGCCCGGCTTGTCTATCTTGTTTATTGCAAAAATCATGGGGACACCGGCGGCCTGCGCATGGTTGATGGCCTCGATGGTCTGCGGCATTATCTGGTCGTCAGCGGCAATCACGATGATGACAATGTCGGTGATGCTGGCTCCGCGGGCACGCATGGCGGTGAACGCCTCATGGCCCGGCGTGTCGAGGAAGGTGATGGACTTGTCGCCCACCTTCACCTCATAGGCGCCGATATGCTGTGTGATACCGCCGGCCTCGCCTTGGATCACATTGGTGTTCCGGATATAGTCCAGCAGGGAGGTCTTTCCGTGGTCCACATGACCCATCACTGTGATGATGGGCGCGCGCGGCACCAGATCCTCCTCGCGGTCCTGCGGTTTCTCCTCCTCCTCCTCCAGTCCGACAAACTGGACGGTGAAGCCGTAGTTCTCGGCCAGCAGGGAGATTGTCTCCGCCGAAAGCCGCTGGTTGATGGCCACCGCCAAACCCAAGCTCATACATACGGAAATGATGTCCGTGACAGGTTTGTTCATCATTATTGCCAGTTCGTTGGCGGTGATGAACTCCGTCACCTTCAGCACGCTCTTCTCCTGTTCGTTGCGCTCCATCTCCTCCATCATCTCATGCTGGATGTGCTCGCGTTTCTCCTTGCGGTGCTTCGAGGCCTGGCTCTTCTTCACAGGCGCCATGCCGGAATAGGTCTTGCGGATCTGCTCCACAATGTCCTCTTCGGTGAAATCGACCTTGTATTTGCCCTTCTTCTCCTTTGATTTGGATTTGGAGGAGCGCTCCTTTTCACCGAACGATGCGGCGGATTTCTCATTGCCGGAATAGGAGGAGGTTTTGATGCGCTTGCGCTTTTTCTTGCCGCCTTCCGAATCGGATGCCGACGAAGCGTCCGACTTTTCGCGTTTCGGTTTGGTGGCGTCCAGGTCGATATGTGATATGACCTTGGTGCCGGCCAGCCGCGTATATTCGGTCTTCAGGAAGTTGTCCGCCTTTGCGGCCTCCGCCGGTGCGGACGCAGCTTCGCTCTTCTTCTGCTCCTTCTGCGGCTTTGAGGACCTCTGCTCCTTTGTCTCCTTTTGTTTCCTCCTCTGTTCGGACAGTTTCTGGTCGCGTTCCTTTCTTCTCTCCTCCTTGCTCTTCCGTTTCGGCTTTGTGCTCTGGTTCAATTCGTCCAGATTGATATGGCCGATGGTCTTCAGCGCCGGACGGGCCACATTCTTGGCTAAGGAGAAGACCTCCACCTTGGGGGTTTCCGGTTCCGGCTCTGTCTCCGGTTCGGAGGTCTGTTCCGGTTCTGAGGGCTGCTCAGGCTCCGGCACATCTGACGGTTCCGGCTCTGCCGGCTGTTGCGTCTGTTCCTCTGCGGGCTTCTCAGGCGCATCAGCTGTCTTTTCCACCACAGGCTCCGGTTTTTCCGCCTGTTTTACAACCGGCTTTTCCTCTGCCGGCTGCTTGACCTCTTCAGTCCTGACCTCTTCGGTCCGGATTTCTTCCGTCTTGGCCTCTTCGGTCCTGATTTCTTCAGTTTTGGCCGGTTCTGTCACATCTGCGGACTTCTTCACCGCCGCTTTGCGCCGTTTCGGTTTCTCATCTCCAAGGTCAATCTTGGTGACCACTTTCGGCTTCTTTGTCTCAATCGGAATGAAACCGGCACCGGATTCCTTGGATATGGGACGGCCAAGCCCGGTGTCCTTGATAAAGATTTCACCGCTGGCGATAGGTTCCAGCTCCCGTTCCTTCTTCTTGATGATACTGGAGGGTTCATCTTCGGAAGCCTCAGCTTTGCGTGAGCCGAAATCTATTTCGGACGATTTCTCCTTGATGGCCTTCTCCTTCTGGTATTCGGCCACAAGCAGCGTATACATCTCCTCCGTCAGCTTTGTGTTCGGCTCGTCTTTGATCTCAAATCCCTTCTTTAATAAAAAACTGACTATCGTGGCAGTGGAGACATTGAACTCCGACGCTGCCTTTCCCAATCTCGGTATTTTGATTTTATCTGCCATGCTTCCTTATTATTGCGTTAATGCCTAACTATGAATTAATTTTGCCGTACCGCCCTTTAGTTCTCAAATTCTGAACGCAGTATCCGCAGCACCTCGTCGATGGTCTCCTCCTCAAGCTCGGTGCTGTGCAGCAGCACATCCTTGCTCATCTCCAACACATTCTTTGCGGTGTTGCAGCCGACCTTGCGCAGCTCGTTCAGGATCCATTCGTCAATCTCGTCCTTGAACTCGCCCAATTCCACATCCTCGTCGTTCTCGTTCTCGGAACCTTCACGGATAACCTCAATGTCGTATCCGGTCAGTTTGTTTGCCAGCTTTATGTTGCAGCCTCCACGTCCGATGGCGAACGACACCTGGTCCTTTGCGAGATAGGCGGTGGCGGTCTTTTCCTCCTCATTCAGCACGATGCTGCTGATTCTGGCCGGACTCAGCGCCCGCTGGATGTAGAGCACAGGATTGTTCGTGTAGGTGATGACATCCAGGTTCTCATTGCGCAGCTCACGGACAATCCCATGGATGCGGGAACCCTTCATGCCGATGCAGGAGCCGACCGGATCGATGCGGTCGTCGTAGGTCTCCACCGCAATCTTGGCCCGTTCGCCCGGCACGCGGACAATGTTCTTTATGGTGATGAGCCCGTCGTAGATTTCCGGAATCTCCTCCTCCATCAGCCGTTCCAGGAACATGGGGGAGGTGCGGGAGGCGGTGATTATGGTGGAGTTGGCGCCCATCTCAACTTTGAGCACCACTGCACGGATGCTGTCGCCCTTCTTGTAGAAATCGCCGGGAATCTGCTCCGATTTTGGCAGCACCAGCTCGATGCCGTCCTCATCCTGCAGAAGAATCTCCTTCTTCCATGCCTGATGCACGGTTCCGGACACGATTTCGCCGATCCGTTTGCTGTATTTCTGGTAAATGACCTCCTTTTCATATTCCATGATCTTGGCGGCCAGATTCTGCCGGAGCGAAAGGATGTCCCTCCGCCCGAAATCCTCAAGACTGATTTTTTCGCACAGATCCTCTCCAACCTCAAAGTCCGGCTCGATTTTCACTGCATCGGAAAGGGCGATCTGCGTGCTGGGATCCTCAACTTCGCCATCCTCCACAATCTCGAGCCAGCGTTGGAACTCCACATCCCCCTTGTCAACATTCACGATGACGCTCACATTGGCGTTGGGGCCGTATTTCCGGAGCAGCATGTGCTTGAAAATCTCCTCAAGGATGTGCATCAGGGTCTCACGTTCAATGTTCTTGAACTTCTTGAATTCTGAAAAGGTCTCTATTAAATTGATGTCCTCTTTCATAAGTATGTTGCTGTTTTTGTTTTCCTTTTAAAATGTCACTTCAACTTTTGCCTCCAGAATGTCGGACATGGCGATTGTCCGCACCTCGGCAGGCTGTTTCTTCACCGCCGGCAGCTCCAGTGCGATCTGCTGCTCATCCGCCGCGGTCAGTTTCCCCTTGACCTTGGTGTTGTCCGCCAGCTTGACGGAGAGGGTTTTCCCCACCGCATTGCGGTACTGCCGCAGCAGCTGCAGCGGACGTCCGATTCCGAACGACGACACGTTCAGCTCGAAATCGCAACGGTCCCTGTCCAGCCGTCTCTCCACATATTTGCTCACGCGGATGCAGTCATCCACGTTCACACCGTTATCACCATCCATGAAAACATAGATGGTCTGGTCCGGTTTCACCTTAACTTCGGTCACGAACAGGTCGTCACGCCCCTCTAAGGCCTCATTCACCAGTCCGGCAACCATTTCCTTGTTAATTGTCATTTCTGTCGTCTATAATAAAAAGAAGGAGCAAATGTGTCATTTCTCCTTCTCTGTTAAACCTTAACCCATAAACAATGGTTGCTCAAGCAGGATTCGAACCTACACAGACGGCACCAAAAACCGTAGTGCTACCATTACACCATTGAGCAAGTTCATTTGCAGGTGCAAAAGTAGAAAAAATCCGAATAACCATCGGCATTTCCCGAAAAAATATTTGATGGGCTAATAATATTAATTTTTAATCACTTACAGAATAATAACATGGTAAGGCGGCCTCGCGCATCTGCAAAGGTGGGGGAATCTTCGCAGCAAATCCCGATTTTTCCACACTTTTTTTTGCGAAAAAAACGAAAGATTCATCCATTTATAGTACATTTGCATTTTATTTACAACAATTCAAGATTTCTCTTATGGAACAAATTATCCGTCAGTTCGCATTGGACAACGAGGTGGGCGCACCGGAACCTGTCCGGACAGGCTTCATCAACGACAGCTTCAAACTTCCTGCCCTGCATGAGGGGGGCATCCCATATTTCCTGCAGCGCATCAACCACCATATCTTTGAAAATGTGGAGGGGTTGCAGCAGAACATCCTCAAAGTGACCGGACACATCCGGCAGAAACTCATTGCAGCCGGCGAAACCGATTTGGAGCGCAAGGTGCTGCGCCTGATTCCCACCCGCGACGGAAAGTTGTTTTACCGCACCCCCGAAGGTGACTGCTGGCGCGTGTACCGGTTGATTGAAAACGCCGTATCCATGGACAAGGTGACTCCCGAATCGGCCGGACTGGCGGGGGAGGCCTTCGGCCGTTTCCAGTGCCAGCTGGCTGACCTCCCTTTTTCAGAGCTTTGCGAGACCATCCCGAATTTCCATAACATGGAATTCAGGCTTGAACAGTTCCATGACGCACTCCGGGAGGACAGGGCTCATCGCACCGCCACGGCGGACTGTCCGGAAATAATTCGGGAAATCACCCGTCGCGAGGAGGAGATGTGCATGGCCGAAAGGCTTTTCAGGGAGGGTAAGCTGCCCAAACGGATAAACCACTGCGACACTAAGGTCAACAACATGCTGTTCGACAGTGACGGCAAGCCGCTCTGCATAGTTGACCTTGATACTGTCATGCCCGGCTATGTGCTGAGCGATTTCGGCGACTTCATGCGCACCGCCGCAAACACCGGTGCCGAGGACGACCCTGACCTGGACCGCATCGGTGTGGACATGGAGGTCTTCACCGCCTACAGCCGCGGCTACCTGCGCGAAGCCGGTTTCCTCACTCCCATCGAGAAGGGGCTGCTCCCCTTCGGCTGCCGCCTGCTGAGCTATATGCAGGCCGTCCGCTTCTTCACCGACTACCTCAACGGTGACACCTATTATAAAATACAATATCCGGAACACAACATTGTCCGCACACGGGCGCAGCTGCGGCTGCTCTTTGAGCAGGAGAAGATGCGCGAAGCCATGGAGACGGTAATCCGGAGCCTTTAACACACCATTTTAACAAAAAAAAACAGAGCCATGCCAAATGCGCATTCATTCAATCGCGACGTACAGGGCAAGCCTGTGCGCCTTTACACAATCACCGGTGGCGGACTGCTGATGCAGGTCATCAACTACGGTGCCAAGATAGTCAGCCTGATGGTTCCCGACACCAACGGAAAAATGGCCGATATTGTGCTCGGCTTCTCCACCTTGGACGAATGGCTGTCACAGGAGACCTATTTCAACGGCATAAACGGACGATGCACAGGGCGTGTCAGCGGCGGGCGCTTTTCCCTTGACGGCTCCGTTTACGAACTGGTGCGTAACAGTGGGGAGAACGCGCTTCACGGCGGCCTCCACGGATTCAACGAAAAGGTGTGGGATGTGCAGGAGAGCAGTGCCCGGCATGTCACCATGCACTACCGCTCCGAGGCGGGCGAGGAGGGATACCCGGGCAATCTGGACGTGTGGGTCACCTACCGGCTGACCGGCGCCCCCTCATTAAACATCAGCTACAAGGCCGTCACCGACGCGCCGACCATCCTGAACCTGACCAACCACGCCTACTTCAATCTGAAAGGTGAGGGCGAGGGTGACATCCGTGACCACAGGCTGCAGGTTTTTGCCGACGAGTACATCCCCTACGATGAGACCGTCGCCCCGACCGGCGAGGTGCTGCCTGTGGAGGGGACACCCATGGATTTCCGCGATCCGGTCACAATCGCCGACCGAATTGACACCCCGTTTTTTACCATGGGGCGCGGCATTGACAACGGTTGGGCCCTGCCCGGCTGGAGGGAATACAGAATGGATTCCAAGAGGCTGCAAAGGGCCGCAGTCCTTTCGGGCGGCGGACGCACGATGGAGGTGTGGACCACATTCCCCTGCATGCAGGTGTACAGCGGCAACTATGTGGAGCGGCATGTCGGCAAATCCGGCCGGATGTATGATGTGCAGCATGCCGTCTGCCTGGAGGCGCAGGGCTTTCCGGATTCTATTAACCATCCGCTGTTCCCCAGTCCCGTGCTGCGACCTGGAGAGACCTTTTCTGGCGTCTGCGAATACAGGTTCTCCGATACGGTGGTGTAAAAAAAGAAAGCGTCTGGACATCAGACGCTTTCGGAGTGGTGCTGACTGGAATTGAACCAGTGACCTACGGATTTTCAGTCCGGCGCTCTACCTACTGAGCTACAGCACCGCTGTTTTGAGGGTGCAAAATTAGACAAAATAGCAACATGAACCGACAAAGTTTGAAAAAATATTTTTCAAACTTAAACACAGGTATTTTTATATATAAAAAAATAAAAACAGCTGCCGAATAAGCCGGATTCTGTACTCGGATTTCTCCGATTTCTGTCATTTATCTGGGACATTTGTCGCCAAATGCCTCTATCGATCCACCCTCCGGGATCGGACGAGCAGCCCTCAAGCCCCGGTTTACATGATCTTTCAACCCATAAGGTTTGCCCAACCGGACTGTCACCAGCCGGCGTGTGAGCCCTTACCTCACATTTTCACCCTTACCTTTTCAGGCGGTATATTTTCTGTGGCACTTTCTGTCCTTGCATGGCAAGTCCTTCCCGTTAGGAAGTATGGTGCTCTGCGTTGTCCGGACTTTCCTCCCCGTATTGTGCGGGGCGACAGAATGGGCAGCTGTTTTCAGTCTAAAGGATATCCACGGCCCCTTTCCCTTCGCGCGTGACTTCGATCTCCCCGTCCAGGCAGCGTATGACCGTAGATGGCTCGTGGCCGCCGTACCCCCCGTCAATGACGATGTCCACCAGGTCGCGGTAGCGGTCGTAGATGAGTTCGGGGTCGGTCTCGTACTCCACAATCGGATCCTTCTCCTTGACGGAGGCGTTCAGGATGGGGTTGCCCAACATCGCCACAATTGAGCGGGTGATGTTGTTGTCAGGAACACGGATGCCGACCGTCTTTTTTTTCTGGATCATTTTTGGAACTCTGCTGTTGGCTTCCAGCACAAAGGTGTAGGGGCCCGGCAGCAGCTGCCGCATAAGTTTGAACACACGGTTGTCCAAAGGGCGGCAGTAGTCCGAAAGATGGCTCAAATCGGAGCAGATGAAGGAAAAGTTGGATTTTTCCCGTTTTTTGTGTGTCAAAGAGCAGAGGCGGTCCAATGCTTTGGGCTGAAGCAGGTCGCAACCGATCCCATAGACGGTGTCGGTGGGGTAGATGATGATGCCCCCGTCCTGCAGGCATTCCACCACCTGCTTGATTTGCTTTTCGTTGGGGTTCTCCTCGTACAGTTTCAAAAACATTTTCGCACCTTTTTACAAAAAAAGGGTAAGCTACTCATATCGCATCGCTCAACCATTTTACCCTTGCTGCCTTCCGACCCTGGGGGAGTTCAACAGGAGCAGATCGTATAAGACTTACCCGAGTGCAAAAGTAGACAATTTCCGGATATCTTTTGTTACTTCCGCCGAAATTTTTTTGCATGCGTATAATTGTTTTGTATATAAAAAAGCAGTACCTTTGCAAAAAAAATGGAAGTGGATGAAAATAAATACAAAGGAAAATACCGTTTAGAATCGACGCGGTTGCAAAATTGGAATTACGGATGGAACGCCGTCTATTTCGTCACCATATGTACGAAAGACAGAATCCATTATTTTGGTGAAATTGCAGATGGGAAAATGAATTTTTCACCCATAGGCGCCATTGCCGATGTGATGTGGCACGAATTGAAATACCATTTCAACAATATTGAATTGGATGCGTTTGTGGTTATGCCCAATCATATACATGGTATTATTGTGATCAAAAATGTAAACGCCGACGACAACGGGGTGACATCGCATACGCGGGATGATTTATCGCATACCGTAGAGACAACGCATGCGTTGTCTCTACAATCGCATTTGCAATCGCATTTACAATCGCATTTACAATCGCATTTACAATCGCACCAATCATTTGGACAACAACGGTTCCAACATCAGGGATCAAAAACATTATCATCCATTGTCGGTTCATATAAATCTGCTGTTTCGCGTCATGTACACCGATTGGGATACGATTTTGTATGGCAATCCCGTTTTTATGACGTTATTATCCGCAATGACATTGTATTGAACAGAATACAAAAATATATAAACAACAATCCTGTCAATTGGAAAAAGGATATGTTCTTTTTTTTGTATTTTTGCAGTTCGAAAATATTCCAAAACAAAATTAATATAATCACATGGGAAAAAGAACATTGGCTATTGTCTCCGTCCTTGCTTTGTTGGTAGCGGCCTGTGGCGGGAACCAAAAGGAAAAGGAACAGAATATTAATCAAGAAAACGAGACTACAATGAACACACAAGATGTCCCCAACCGCACCAATATGGGTGCCAAACTGTATGTTACCCCGCAGCCTGCGCTGATGATTGCCACCTATGACGCCGATGGTACTCCCGACGTTATGATGGCAGCTTGGGGCGGACAATATGAGAGCAACCAGGTCTGCTTCAGTCTAGGCAAACACATGACCACTGACAATCTGCGCCGCAACAAGGCCTTCACCCTCAGCTATGCCGATGCCCGCACGGTGGTGCAGAGCGACTATTTCGGCATGGTGAGCGGCAATAGAGTTGTTACAAACTTGAACTGTAAAAAAAAGCACGCTTTGTACAGCGTGCTTTTTTTGCGGGAAATAATTCTGGTTTAGTAACCGAAAACAGTCTTCTGTTTCAGGACCTTCACCTTTCCGTATTTCTTCAGGGCCTTCATGTCCATATCCTTCACCGTGCCGATGAGGGCGATGGTCCTCGGCTGGCCGCTCACATATTCCTTCTGGAACTGTTTGATGTCCTTCAGGGTCATGCGCTGCACCCCTTCGTAGGTGGCCTTGCGCGGATCCTCGTTCAGTCCGAGCTCCTTCCATCCGAGGTAGGCGTTCACCATGCCCTTTTCGCTGATGCGGGCGGTGCGGTAGCTGTTGATGACCGACTCCTTTGCCACCTGGAATGCGGCTTCGTTCTCAGGCATGTTGTTGAGCAGCTCGTCAAACGCTTCAATGGATTGGATAAGCTTGTCCTTTCCGCAGGCGATGTAGGAGATGTTCTGGCTGATGCCGTCCAGGTCGCCGGGCTGTGAATACTGTCCCATGGCGGTGTAGGCCAGGGCGCGGGCCTCACGCAGCTCCTGGAAGACGATGGAGTTCATGCTGCCGCCGAAATATTCGTTGTAAAGCCGTACTTTCGGGGTCAGGTTGCGGTCATATTTTCCGCCGAAGGAGAGGGCGTAGTAGATGGTTTGCGGCGATTCGTAGTCAATAACAAAAATGCGGTCCTTGGTGGGGACGACAGGGTGGAACACCACCTTGGCGGGCACATCCTTCAGGTTGTCGAGACGGTGTGTCTCCATGACCGCCTTTGCCACGGCTTCATAGCTGTCGGGTCCGTAATAGATGATGTACTGCTTGTAGGTGAGCCAGTCCTGAAGCTTTTTGATCAGCAGTTCGGGGGTGACGGCCTTAAGTTCGGCTTCGGAGAGGAAGGTGGCGAATGCGGGTGAGTTCTTCTCATACACCGCGTAGGTGACCAGGTTGCGCACATTGGCGTTCTGGTTGTTCTTCGCATTTTCGCGCGATTTCAGGATGTCGCTGATGAGGTTGTCCAGCGCCTCCTGGTTCGGTTTGGCGTTTTTCACAACCTCCTCGAACAGCTGCATGGTCTGCTTCATGTTCTTTGAAAGTCCGCTGAAGCTGATGGAGCTGCGGTTTCCGCCTGCGCCCATCGAGTATTCGCATCCGAGCTTGTAGAACTCCTCTTTGAGCTGTTCCGGCGTGTACTTGTCGGTGCCGAGATATTCCAGATAGCTGGCGGCGAGGTTGAGGTACTTGTCGTGGTAGCTGCCCATGTCAAGCACGTATCCAAGGGAAAAGAGCTCGTTGTCCTTGTTCTTGGTGTAGTACACTTTTGTGTTGCTCGGCATGATGAAGCGCTCCTTGATGTCGCTCACATTCACGAACACCGGCTCAATCGGGGTGACGCCCTTCGCCTTCTCCTCCATCATCTGGACAAATTTGCTCTTGTCGCTGCGGTTGATCTTGATGGGGGTGTTCTTCGGCTTCTTAACCTTGTCGATGTCGGTCGGTTTGCCCTTGCGCTTGTAGACAATCACGTAGTTGTCCTTGCGGAGGTGCTTGCGGGCGAAGTCAATTATCTGCTGTTTGGTTATCTTCTCCAGGTTGTCGTTGAAGTTCACCTGACCCTCCCACGGCAGTTCCAGATAGAAGGCCTGTTCCATACTGCTCACGCGGCCGGCATTGCCTTCGTTCTCGCGGATTTCACGCAGCTTAAGGTCGTTGATGCAGGCTTGGAGCAGCCAGTCGGGGAAACGGCCCTGCTGCAGGCTGTCGATCTGCTCCAGCAGAATGTCGCGGACCTCCTCCAGTGACTGTCCCGCTTTGGGGCTGCCGTACATCATCATATAGGTGTAGTCATGCAGCATGGCGGGGGAGGAACCGGCGCCAAGTGTGCGCTGCTTCTGGTTGATGTTCAGGTCGACCAGACCGGCGTTGCCGTTGGTGAGCAGCATTTCGGTCAGCACCATCACGGGAATCTCTGCGGAGTTGGGGTTGCCGAAGCGCCATGCGATGCGCACATTCTCGGCATCCTTTCCAATCACCTCCTTCACGACAGGGGATGTGATCTGCGGCTCAGGAGTGAAGGTGAAGGGAGGGATGGGCTTTGAGGGGATGTTGCCGAAATATTTGTCAATTAAGGCAATCGCCTCTTCGGGATTGAAGTCGCCGGCCATGATGATGGCCATGTTGTTGGGCACATAGTAGGTGTCGAAGAATTTCTTGACGTTGGTGATTGAGGGGTTGCGCAGGTCCTTCTGCGTGCCGATGGTGGTCTGCGTGCCGTAGGGATGGTGCGGGAAAAGCCCTTCCATCAGTGCGGTGGAGGCGCGGCGGCTGTCCTGGGTGAGGGTCATGTTCTTCTCCTCATAGATGGTCTCCAGCTCTGTGTGGAAGAGCCGCAGCACCGGGTGCTGGAAGCGGTCGGCCTGGATAATAAGGAAGTTCTCCAGCTGGTTGGAGGGGATGTTCTCGTAGTAGTTGGTGAAGTCGACCCAGGTTGCGGCGTTGGTCCCGCTCGAACCTATCAGCGACATCAGCTTGTCGTACTCGTTGGGGATGGCAAGCGCGGCGGCCAGCTGCGAAATGCTGTCGATCTGTTTGTAGACGGCCTTGCGCTCGGCGGTCTTCGACTCGTCGATTTTCCGGTACTGCTCGAACAGCTGTTCAATCTGGTCAAGCAGCGGCTTCTCCTTCTCCCAGTCCTTGGTGCCGAAGTTTTCGGTACCCTTGAACATGAGGTGTTCGAAGTAGTGGGCCAGTCCGGTGGTTTCGGATGGGTCGAGCTTGCTGCCCGCCCTGGTGGCGATTGTCACCTTGATTTTCGGTGTCTCCCGGTTGACGGACATGTACACCTTCAGACCGTTGTCCAAAGTGTAGATGCGCGCGTGAATCGGGTCGTTCGCGACGGATTCGTAGGTGTAGGTTTTCTGCGCAAGCAGGCTTACGGAGAAAAACACACATACCATGCTTAAAATCAGTCCTCTTTTCATCTGTAATAGTGTTTAATTTTAATTAATTATGTTTTTTTTACTTTTCAGAAATAAGAATAATACGTCATATAACGTTATGTTGTCCGTAAATATTACAGCAAGTTTAAAAAAAAATGACGAAACCGGTTAAGAGAATCATTTTTGCAGTGTTGGCTGTTCCCGTAGTGCTGCTGCTGCTGTCGTTTGCGCTGGCCGTCGGCTTTGAGGACAAGGTGGCGGATGCGGTGCTGACCCGCGTATACCGTATGGTTGAGACAGAGGTGCGCCATGAGAGGGTGTCGTTGAACCTGTGGCGCAAGTTCCCGAATGCCGCCTTGGAGGTGCATGGCCTTAAGGTGGCGGACCCCTTCGGGGAGGGTGCGCTGGCCCGGATAGAGAGGGCCTGTTTCCAGCTGAACCTTTGGGATCTGCTGCGGGGGCAGTATAATGTCGGGAAAGTGGATGTGCAGCAGGTGTCGCTGCAGTTGCGCACCGATGCGCGTGGGCGGCACAATTGGGATGTCATCCGGACGGAGGAGGACACCTCCTCATCAGAGTTTTCGCTGCAGCTCTCCGCCGTGCAGCTGTCGGATGTCTCCGTGCATTTTGCGGATGAGGGTTCCGACTTCAAAACGGACTTTCTGCTGCAGAAGATGACCGCCAAAGGGGATTTCACGCAGGAGAAGTTCACGGTGAAATGCTCCCTGCAGCTGCTGCTGCAGACGCTGCAGGCGGACACCTCATTCCAATGGGGCGATGTGGACTTGCAGGCGAAAGGGGAGATAGCGGTGAACCTTAAGGAGAACAAATACCAGTTCAAGCAGGTGCGGCTTGGGATAAACCGCGAAAAGTTCCAGTTGGACGGCAGCATGCAGGGTTTCCAGGACAGCCTGTGGCGCTATGTCGCCCGGGTGGAGGGCTCTTCGGTCTCTGTCAGCCGGATGTTGGAGGCTGTGCCCGTCGGTTTGGATTCGCTGCTGGCCTCCTGCCATGTGGACGGCTCCTTGGATGTGACGGTACAGGCCTCAGGCATACTGGGACGCTCTGATGGGATGCTGGTCAAGGCAGGTTTTTCCGTACGGAAAGGGGAGTTCTGGCGTACCGGACAACATGTCGGCCTGAAGGATGCCGCGTTCAGCGGCACATTGGAGACTGGCAGCCCCGATTTTTCCTCCAGCTTCAAGCTGCGTGTCCGGCCTCTGACCGCAAAACTTTTTTCGGGCAGTCTGCAAGGTTGGCTGAGCTTGGATGGCCTGAATGCGCCGCATGTGCGGATGCAGTTGAAGACAACCTCGTTGCGTCTGCAGGATCTGAAGAGTTTCCTCCCTGTGCCGGCCTCGTTGCGGATGGAGGGGGAGACAGATGCGGACCTGCAGGTTGAGCATACGCTTCCGCCATTTCCTGATGTCCGGCTGGAGCATTTCAGGAATGCAAGTGTCAGCGGGAGCCTGAAGTTGTCGGACGGGCTGTTCCAGGCCGATTCGGCATCGCTGCTCTTTGAGGATTTCTCCGCCAGCATGGCGGTCTCCGACCAGGTGCTGAACATCGCCCGTTTTTCAGGGAAGATTCAGGGGAACAAATGTGAGATGTCCGGGATTGTCCGGAACTGGTTGGATTATTTCTGCACTGGAACAGCGGTTTTGCAGGCAAACCTGAAATTGTCCTCGCCATATATGGATGTGGACGCCTTCCTGCCTTCCGGCAACGAAAAGGGCGCTTCTGCGGCTGCGGAGCCTGCAACGGGAGTCCGGTTGCCGGACCGTCTGCAGGCGGAGGTGCAGGTTGCAGCCAAGCGGCTGAAATGCGACCGCTTCGAGGCGTCGCAGATCAAAGGGATGCTCAAACTCCATCCGCGCAAGCTCTTCATCCAGGGCTTTTCGATGGAGGCGCTGGGCGGCAGGGCGGAGCTGAACGGAGAGGCGGCTGCTCTGGCGGGCGGCGGGTTCCAGTTGAAGGCCATGGCAAAAACCGACAAGGTGGACATACAACGTCTCTTTTATGCGATGCATGACTTCGGCATGGAGCATGATGTGAACGGACTGACCCACCAGCATATCCGTGGTGTTGCAAAAACCGACATACTCTTTTCCGCCGTGTTGGATTCCACCCTTGAACTGCTGCCACAAACCATACATTGTGATGCAGAGGTGAGTGTGAATAACGGCAGGCTGCTGAATTATAAACCATTGGAATCCTTATCCAATTTTGTCAGCATGGAGGATCTGAAGGAGATCCGCTTTGAAACCCTTAAAAACCGTGTGGGTGTGCACCAGTCTGTGGTCTCGATTCCGGAGATGGAGATAAAGAACTCCGCCTTGAACCTCTTCTTGTCCGGCAACCAGACCTTCAAGGGAGATTTGCACTATAACCTCAAGCTGCATGTGAGCGAGCTGCTGGCCAAAAAGCGTCGGGCGCGGTCGCAGGAGTTCGGGGAGGTTGAGGATGACGGTTCCAAGGGGCTTTACCTCTATCTGTTGGTCGCCGGTACCACCGACAATCCTGTTTTCAAGTGGAACAGGGAGAAGGCGCGTGCGGATTTCAAGGATAATCTGCAGCAGCAGAAGCAGGAGCTGAAGTCGCTGTTCGGCGGCGACAAAAAGGATAACGGCGCGGGGACACCGGTCTCACCCGCCAAGGAGGAGAAGAAGAAGCTGAACGATTCCAAGCAGAAGCCTGCTGAGCTGGAGGTGGATGACGACTGGTAGCCTTATTACGCTTCCGGCAGGGTGATGCGGAAGGTGGTGCCCTTCCCCGGTTCGGTTTTCCTCACCTCGATCTTCCCGTGGTGGTAGCTCTGGATTATCCGCTGGCAGAGTGTCATGCCCACGCCCCAGCCCCTTGTCTTGGTGGTGAACCCCGGCATGAAGACCCTCCGTGCGTTCTTGCGGCTCATGCCCTTCCCGTTGTCCTGCATGTCAATCCAGATGTTTTTCTTTTCCTTGCCGCAGGTGATCCGGATAAACCCTTCGCCCTCCATGGCATCCACGGCGTTCTTGCCCATGTTCTCCAGCACCCATTCAAACAGGTTCCCGTTGAGGTTGGCGTACAGCGGCGTGTCGGGCGCCTGCAGTTCAATGGTGATCTTCCCTGAAATCCTGGTTTTGAAATAGCTGATGAAGTGTCGGATGCGTTCCACAATGTCCATCCGCTCCAATTCAGGTGTCGATTCGATGTTTGAGAAACGGCGGCTCACAACATTGAGCCGCTCCACATCCTTTTCAATCTCGGTGATGATTTCCGGATTGACCTGCTCGCTCTTCAGTATTTCCGTCCAGGCCATGAGTGCGGAGATGGGTGTGCCCAACTGGTGGGCGGTCTCCTTTGTAAGGCCGGTCCAGAGGCGGTTGCGTTCCATCTGCCTGCTATACAACAGCATGATTAAAAGAATTATGAAGAAAATGATTATGCTGCTGCCCAGTATGAACGGGAAGATGCGCGTCATTTTCAACACATTCGATTCGGTGTAAAAGACGTATGCCGTGTGCGGGCCGTACTTGATGCGGAACGGCGCGGACTGCCGCTGCATCTGACGGAGAGTGTTTGCCAGCAGCTCAGGGTTACGGGTTATTGAAGAGTCCACGTTGCCGAAGGTGTACACCTTTCTGCGGGTGGAGTCGGTGACCACGACCGGAACGGAGGGGGCGTTGCGGATGACATCGTTGGTGAAATCCTCGAAATTTTCGACCAGCAGCTCGCGCAACTGTACGCTCAGGTTTGATTCCTTGTAGTGCAGGTAGATGTATTTCCCCGGAAGAAAGCGGATGGGGATGGTCTCGTAATGCTCTTCGACCAGCGCCTGCTGCAGCTTTTCCCGGCTGTTGATGCTCTCAAGGTACTCCGCACTCACATTCCGTGATGCGTTGATGTTGTAGTCCTCGTCGGTCAGGATGTATGGGATTGACTTGTTGGAGTTGATCAGCTGCTCGTAAAAGGTCATGTCCACATTGTTGGGAATGTCGATAATACGCTGGTAGACGGATGCATATATCTGCGCCCTGCTGTTCTCCATGCTGTCAATCTGGTCGAAAATCTCCTTCGTGTCCTGAATCATCTGCGATTTTTTCTGGACAGCGTTCGCCCAAAGGGCGATGTTGTTCTTTTCCTCTGTCTTCAGCTTTTCAATCAGGCTGTTCGAGAACATCAGCAGCCCGATGAAGACCATCGAGAAGACCAACAGCAGGATTACTATGATGCGTTTGCGGTAATACATCGCGTTTTACCGTACAATGTTCATTTTCCTTACCTGTTGCCGGCCGTCGTATTCCATGCGGTAGTAGTATAGTCCGTCGGCCCATCCCTCGGTGCTGATGCTGACGGTGTTCTCACCGGCCTGCGCCTGGATGTGCCTGCGTTGCAGCAGCTGCCCGTTGGCGGAGAGCACGGATATTGTCACCTCGCCACCCTGCGGCAGCGTGAACGGGATTGCTGTGATGTTTGAGGCGGGGTTGGGTATGTTCTGCCCCAACTGCCAATCCATACGTTTTGCGATGCGGATGCCGGTGGTGTCGGTTCCGGTTGTGTCCGTTGTGTCTGTGGTGTCCGGCACGTTGACCTTTCCGGTGAGTGAGATGCTGTTGTCACCGGTGGCGGCATCGCAGGGGAGCAGCGCCTCCAGCCTGAAGCTGAAGGTGGGGTTCTCCTTGGTTGCGAATGGTACCA
>CACYHG010000031.1 GCA_902774175.1 uncultured Bacteroidota bacterium | reverse complement strand
GGCGAGTACTACAAGACCGTCTCCGGCTACATTCAGCAGCTACAGTAATGGGGTGAACTCCGGAAGACCGGAGAATTGATGGGGGGTATAACTATGGTAGCAGCAGCGATATTGTTGTTGGTATTTGCCGCGCTGTTTTTCGCAATCGGCGGAAGCATCGTTATGGCTTCCTGCGTAAGCAAACAGAAGTACATGGACAGCCAGGACCAGCTCTCAAACTGCACCAAGGAGCGCAAGGCCCTGCAGACGAAAGTGCTGAACCTTGAAAACACGAACAAGGACCTGTCAGCGGACAATGCCGGCATGAAACAGCGCCTGATGAGGCTGGAAAAGGACACCCTGACCTACGGGCACCGCTACGCGGAACTCTCCAGGGACTACAACAACTTGAAAAAGAGCTTCAACGACCTTACAGAATCCTACAAGAAGCTGGATGCCACCAACAAGAAGGAATCGGCAATCATCCTGAAAAACATACAGGATCTGCAACTGAGCCTTGAAAACAAGGAGAAGGAGCTCAGCCAGAAGGAGGCCCGTTTCCGCGACCTCTCCGATTCCCTGCAGGTGATGTCGGACTCCCTGACCCAAAAGAGCATCGACCTGGAGCGCCAGCAGAAACGGCTGGCCGAACTTCAGGCCATCCTGGACAAGAAGGATGAGGATGTGAAGGCTTTGAAGGAAAAAATCAAGCAGGCACTGCAAGGGTTTGACGGCAGCGGCCTGACTGTATTTGAAAAGAACGGGAAAGTCTACGTGTCCATGGAGGAGAAGCTGCTGTTCGCATCCGGAAGTTTCCAGATTGACCAGCGCGGCCAGGAGGCCCTGAAAAAACTGGCCGGTGTGCTTGCCATGGATCCGGACATCAACATCAGCATTGAGGGACATACCGACAACGTGCCGTTCAAAGGCGCCTCCACAGCACAAATCAAGGACAACTGGGATCTGAGCGTCATGCGCGCCACCACCGTGGTCAAGACGCTCCTTGCGTCGGGCAACATCGACCCGCAGCGGCTCACCGCCTGCGGCAAGGGCGAATATGTGCCACTGGACAATGCCGACACCAAGGAGGCGCGTGCAAAGAACCGCCGTACGGAAATCATCCTGACACCGAAACTGGACGCGCTGTTTGAAATCCTCGAATAACAGACCGGAACAGGAATCGGTACTGGACGGTTTCGGACACTACCTGCGGATTTCACGCTCACTCTCCGCAAAGACGGAGGCGGCATACCGGCATGATGTCACCATGCTGATGCAATACCTTGAAGAATACCGCCCTGACCTGACACTTGAAAAAGTGGATGCGGAGACGTTGCGCGATTTTCTTCAGAAACAGCAGGGGCTTAAAGCCACTTCACAGGCCAGGCTGGTCTCAGGACTGCGCACATTCTACCGCTACCTGCTGATGGAGGAGCGCATTGACGAAAATCCGCTGGATTTTATCGACTCCCCAAAACTTCACCGCAAACTGCCGCAGGTGCTTTCATTTCAAGAAATTGAGGCAATTGAAAAGAGTTTCGACCTGAGCAAACCTGAAAACTTCCGGAACAAGACCATAATCGAACTGATGTATTCATGCGGGCTGCGGGTTTCGGAGGTGGTGTCGCTGCCACTCTCCGCGCTGCACCTCGACGAAGGCTTCATCAGCGTTATAGGTAAGGGGGACAAGGAGCGGCTGGTGCCTGTCGGGAAATATGCCACAAAACTGCTGCGGCTATACATTGAGGGGAGCCGTCCGCTGCTGCATCCGAAACCCAAAAGCCGCAATCTTCTTTTTTTGAACCGGAGAGGGAACCGGCTTACCCGCGAGATGGTCTTCATCATTGTCAAACAGGCGGCGGCAGCTGCCGGCATCAGCAAGCCGGTAAGCCCGCATTCCTTCCGCCACGCATTCGCCACGCACCTGGTGGAGGGCGGCGCCGATTTGCGCTCGGTACAGGAGATGCTCGGACATAAAAACATCACCACAACTGAAATTTATACCCACCTTGACCGCAGCTTTCTGGAAAAAACCATCCGGAACTATCATCCAAGATATAAGAATGGAAGTGATAATCAATAATATAGACTCTTCAAAAAAATTTATTGATATAAACATATTTGAAAATTGGCTACTTTTGCAGCCTGAAACCATAAGGGCGTTTCAGTAGCTCAGCAGGTAGAGCACATCCCTTTTAAGGATGGGGTCCTGGGTTCGAATCCCAGCTGGAACACAAGGGTTAGTGGGCCCCTTGGATTATTTATAATCTGGGGGGCTTTTTTTATGTTCGCAAAGGCGGAGTGATTACATGAAGGCGGCCATCTGACGCTGCAGCTTTTCAGCCTCCTCACCGGCGCGTACGGCGAAATCAGCCTCCTTTGAGGCGTAGATTATTCCGCGGGAGGAATTGACCAACAGGCCACAATCGCGGGTCATGCCATAGCGCACAACCGCCTCCAGGCTGCCGCCCTGCGCACCCACGCCAGGAATCAGCAGGAAATGGTCCGGCACAATCCGGCGGATGTCCGCCAGCATCTCGGCCTTGGTCGCCCCGACAACATACATCATGTTTTCATCGCTCCCCCAAACTTTGGAGGTCTCCAGCACCTTTTCAAACAGCCGGCTTCCGCCGCAATTCAGCATCTGGAAATCGTCCGAACCCTTGTTGGAGGTCAGCGCCAGCACTATCACCCAACCGTTTTCATAGCCGAGGAACGGCTTCACGCTGTCCTCGCCCATGTATGGGGCCACCGTCACCGCGTCGAAACGGCGTTCCGGCTCCGGCGCACCGAAAAAGGCTTCGGCATAGCGGGCGGAGGTGTTTCCGATGTCGCCGCGCTTGGCGTCGGCAATCACAAACACCGGTTCCGGCTTCGAGCGCAGGTAGGCAAGCGTTTTGTCCAGACTGCGCAGCCCCTGCCAGCCGTATGACTCATAAAAGGCCAGATTTGGCTTGTAGGCCACAGCGTAGGGCAGCGTGGCATCAATAATGGCCTTGTTAAAACTGAAAATCGGATCCTCCTCCTGTAGCAGATGCTGGGGAACTTTGGCGAGGTCGGTATCCAGCCCGACACACAAGAAACTCTTTTTCTGGCGGATTAGTGCGATAAGGCTCTGTTTGTCCATAATATAATTTTAATCTAAATTCATACTGAGGGAGATGCGCTTCCGGTTGACATCAACCCCTATCACTTTCACTTTTATTTTCTGGTTAAGTTTCACCACATCCAGCGGATTGCGCACCCTGCGCCTGCCCATCTGGCTGACATGCACCAGGCCGTCCTGATGCACCCCGATATCGACAAAACAGCCGAAGGCCGCAATATTGACCACCACGCCGGTCAGCTCCATCCCGACATGCAGGTCGGTAATATCCCGCACGTTGCTGTCGAAGGCAAAGAGGTCGAACTGCTCACGCGGGTCGCGTCCGGGCTTGGCCAGTTCATTCATAATGTCAGTGAGCGTCGGAATACCGAACTTCGGAGACACAAAATCCTCCAGACGGATGCGGTCGCGCAGCGTCTTGTCTGCCATGAGGTCGCCCACCGTGCACTGCAGCGAGGCGGCCATGCGCTCCGCAATGTCATAGCTTTCCGGATGTACCGCGCTGCGGTCCAACGGATTGGCGGAATCCCGCACACGGATGAACCCCGCAGCCTGCTCGAAGGCCTTTTCCCCGAAACGGGGCACCTTCAACAGCTCCTGCTTGGAATGGAAGCCGCCGTGTTCCGTACGGTAGCGGACAATGTTCGCAGCCAACGCGCTGCCGATACCGGAGACGTAGGCCAGCAGCTCGCGGCTGGCGGTGTTCAGCTCCACCCCGACGGCATCCACGCAGGAGGAGACGGTCTCGTCCAGCGATGCCGCCAGCTTCTTCTGGTTGACATCATGCTGGTACTGCCCCACCCCGATGGATTTTGGGTCAATCTTTATAAGTTCAGCCAGCGGATCCATAAGCCGGCGGCCTATTGAGACCGCACCGCGCACCGTAATATCCTCGTCCGGGAACTCCTGACGCGCAAGCTCCGATGCGGAATAGACCGAGGCACCGTTCTCATTCACCGTCACAATCAGCGGCATCGTCTCAAAATCGACATGCCGGACAAACTGCTCGGTTTCACGGCCGGCGGTGCCGTTGCCGATGGCAATGGCCTCCACCCCATATTTTTTTGCCAGGTCGCGGATTACGCGGTTGGCCGTGTGGACATCCGTGACCGGCGGATGCGGGAAAATGGCCGTATGCTCCAGCAGGCTGCCCTGACGGTCAAGCACCACCACCTTGCAGCCGGTGCGGAAACCAGGGTCTATGCCCATGACCACCTTCTCGCCCAACGGCGGTGCCAAAAGAAGCTGCCGCACATTGTCGGCAAACACGCGGATGGCCTCTTCGTCAGCCTTTACCTTGGCCTGCTGCCGCATCTCGGTCTCCATCTGCGGCTGAAGCAGACGCTTGTAGGCATCCGTGATGGCATCCTCCACCTCCTGCGCCGCTTCGTTGCAGCCTTTCACATGTATGCTGTCCAGCAATCCGAGCGCCTCCTCTTCCGACGGTTCCACCTTCACGCGCAAAAAGCCCTCCTCCTCCCCGCGCAGCATCGCCAACAGGCGGTGTGAGGGAATGCGTAAGAGAGGCTCCTTGTTGTTGAAATAGAGTTCGTACTTCTGACCTTCCAGCTCCCTTCCCCTGATAACCTTTGAGAAGATGCGGCCTCTCCGCTCAAACAGCCTGCGAAGCCTGGCACGGGTCTGCTCATGCTCCGACATCTTTTCGGCGATGATGTCACGCGCACCCTGCAGGGCGGCCTCCACATCATCCACACCCTTTTCAGCATCCACAAAGGGTGCGGCCCACTGGCGCGGGTTTCCGTTGCCCTGGGCGTAAATGCGCTCGGCAAGCGGCTCCAGCCCCCTCTCCCTTGCAACCGATGCGCGGGTCTTGCGCTTCGGCTTGTATGGCAGGTACAAATCCTCCAATTGGTACAGGGTCTCCGCCTCATTGATTCTCTTTTCCAGATCGGCGGTCAGTTTGCCCTGCTCCCTGACAGACTGAAGTATATACTCCCGACGCGCCTCCAACTCACCGAGCTGGCGGCACCGGTCACGAATGGCGGTGATGACCACCTCGTTCAGGCTGCCGGTCGCCTCCTTGCGGTAACGGGCGATAAATGGGATGCTCGCCCCCTCATCCAACAATTCGATGGTGTTGCGCACCGCATCCACCGTCAGGTTCAGTTCCTTTGCAATTCTGATGCTGAAATCCATATTTGTGCTATTGGGTGAAAAAAGTTTGCCTGTACCCTATCAGCTGGTCGTAATCCGTCCCGTCGGGATGGTAGTAGACCAGGAACTGGTAGCTGTTCTCCGTCTCCCAATGGGAGCCCTCCACAGTGAAATCGCCATGGTTGCCGCCTCTGGGCACATACATATATAAATAATTGTAATACCCGGCCCTCAAATAGAGATCGCCCGTATAGGCTTGCAGGTCGGGACGGTAGGTCATTTTCGCCTCGTCAAGGAAACGCCAGTGTGTAAGCTCTCCGAAAATGTAGAGGTCACCATCCAAGGGACGGTCATACTTCAATTGGAAATGCACATGCGCGTAATCCACCTCGAAGGCCTGCACATCGGTGTCGGAGAGCAGCAGGCAGCAGCCGTTTATGTCCGATTCGCTGACATAGGGCTTGTAGGAGCGGTCCGGATCGGGATAGACATATACGTGGTAGCTCTCTTCCGTGCGGTTGATCTGCCAGACATTTTCGAGTGTCTTGACCATGCTGCGCATGTTGAAGCGATGGAACTCGCACCCGCCCTCCATGGTGTTTGCCCCCGCCTTGTCATACAGCAGCACATCGCCCTGCTGTGAATAGGGTTTGGGGAAAAGCATCGCATTGTCCGTCCGCTGGTTCTGCATCAGCACCACCCTTACCGTCCTTGAAGGGTTCTGCAACCGGACCCCCTCAGGACGAACCTGGAAACGCAGCTCCTGATGGGTAAGCCGTTCGGCGACATTGCTTGAAGCCTGGCAGTCAGGATGAACGGAGACCTTCTCCTCCACCACCATCAGCCGGTAGGTGAAAAGCGGATGCTCCTCATCCTCATACACACAAAGCAGGTAGTTACCCGACTTGAGCAGCTGCATCTCCGCGTTCGGAAAACTGAAACGGTATGTGAGATAATGCTGCAATGTGTTCATGGAATAGGAATAATCATTGATGTATGCCTCCCCGAAGCCGGAGATATAGTCCGATTTCAGCAGGGAGGTGGTAGGCTGCCAGTCGTAGGTGCAATGTATGACGGTATAGCGCAAGTCGCGCAGCCGGGCGTCCAGATCGTCAAACGTGACATTGAAGTATTGTTCACCCCCAAGCGCAATCACAAGAGGCGCGCAATGCGCCCCCGAAACCGAAACCTTCAAACCGGCCACCGCCTCATCGTAGATGCAGTTGTCATATCTGATTCCGGTTATATCCTGCGCACGCAAAGAACAGCAGAGAAGGCATCCCACCAGCAGTTGTGATAGAATCGGGAGCCCATTTCTGAAAAAAACATTCACCATATCCTTGCCTGAACGTATAAAGGAGGGTGCCGCAGTAACGGACACCCTCCCGATTGTAAGCAAAAACGGATTAACGGACCTGCACCTTGGTGTTGACAGTGCCGTTGGCAGTCTGCAGCTGAAGGATATAAAGCCCTGCGGCCAGACCCTGCACGCTCAGGCTGCATTCCGTACCCTCAGCGGACAGCTGGCGCACCACCTGTCCTGCCATATTCACCATCCGAACTGCGGAAAACTCCACATCCGAACGGATCTGGAACATGTCGGAGGCGGGGTTCGGGAAGACCTTGACATCAGCAAGGCTGGAGCGGGATTCCGCCACGGAGAGACGACCCTCCGTCTTTCCGGCCTGGAACACCTCCATGGTCTTGTAATCCTGCAGCCAGTACACCAGATAGATGTGGTTGAAATCCTCCACAGAGTGCTCAGTGTTCAGGTTAATCGGATCCTGCGCATTGTTCGGCAGGCGGTAATTGCCCGGGAACTCGTAGGAGAGGTCGAAGTGCAGCACACTGTCCTCCTTCAGCGTCACCGCCGTGCCGGTGCTGACCGGCGTGAGGAACTTTTTCATCACATGGTGGAACACCGTATCCCAGTTGGCGGCAAAGGTGGCCGGTCCATACTGGTTCAAGTACTCGTCGGCGATGTTTTTGACCGTCTTGGCCTCCACCAGCGCGGCGAACAAGCGGACATCGCCCGTAACATCCTTCACCGGATTGACGGTGATGTGGGCCGTGAACTTCTTCTCACCGTTATATCTCAGGTCGCCGGTCATCTCCACAAACGAAGGCTTCTGCGCCTGGTCTCTCAGAAGAGTTGCAGTATAGGAACCGCTATTGCCGGCATAGACGGTGCCGTCCACACGCAGCCATGGCACGGAGGAGACGTTGTAATAGGCGCGACGGGTGTAGCCCTCCGAAGTGTAATAGGGATCGCCGTTGCCGGGCCATGACATCTGGTATTTGATGCATACCCAGTTGCTGTTGGCATCCATGATGGCCTTAAGGTTGGCGTTGCCCGCCTTGCAAGGGCTGCAGGTGGCTGAAGAAAAGCCCTCATGCAGCACATTGCGCTGCACACCCTTGTCGTAGGTCTCGAACACGAAGTCGAGAGTGTCAGAGGAGACCTCATCTACATTCCCGTTAATGTCCGACAGCCAAAGCTTCACGTTGATTTTCTTGTCCGGATCGGCGGGAGTGTAGGTCTTGGAGTGGGTCAGCCTGAAACCATTCACATAGTCGGAATAACTCTTCCCCTGCACGGTGTCGGTGTAGTCCACATTGTCGATGACATAATGGAACACATAGCTCTTCAGCGGCTGGCTGCCGGTGCATCTGAATGTCGCACGGATGGTTTTCGGCGTGCCGGCCTTGTGGAATTTCTCCATGTCGGAGCCGACGACGGCAACGCCATCATCCGGCAGGTCGTTGACTGTGGAGAGGTCATATCCGATGTGGTATCTCGCCATGAAGAAGACACCCAGAGTGGCGGAATTGGGATCCACAACACCTTTCTGTATATACATTCCATAGGAATAATAGTTTGCCCAGGCGGTCACATCCGCACCCACAGTATGGATGGGGGCGTTGATCTTACCCGTCTGCGGATTGATGCGGATGATGTTCTGCGGATAGCGTTCCAGCGCATACAGATAGGGGCCGCCAGACGAAATGGTGTCATAGGCCAGAGCCCACACCTGGGCGGCATATCCGAGATCAGTACTTGTAATTGTTTTCAGCAGTTTGCCCTCACGGGTAAAGAGCTTGATGCCATAATTGACCAACGCGACATAGAAGCCTCCGTTGCCATTGTCGGCATCAGGAGCATAGGCGACGGCTCCGGCATAGGTGCCCGAAGGCAGCGTGATGGTCTTCTCCACCTTGCTAAGGGTCGAGTCGAGCATGTAGATGGCGGCATTGCCGTTACACACATACATGTTATGGCCGTCGTATGCCACACCCACCGCATAGGCGTTGGTGACACTCGACTTGGAGAGTCCGCTGATGGAAACGGAATCCTTCAGCTTGTTGTCAAAGCCAACCCTGTAGATCATTGGCTTGGCCACACTGACAGTATAGAGATCCTTTCCGTCCGAGGTGATGCCAGCGGGAGAGGTGAAGGCCGGTGTGACAGTTGTTGAGAACTGGATTTTCCAGTCCCCTGCAGCTTTCTGCTGTTTCATTTCCGGAGCCGGCTGGCCGGTCCCGATGACAGGTTTCAAATCCTGCGCCATGGTCATGCCCGAAACAATGAGGGCAACCAGCGCGATAACAAATCGGTTTTTCATCATGTTGTGATTATTTTGAATGAATTATTTTTTATTTTATCTTATCACTAACGTTTTGTTGTCATAAATATTGTTTCCGGATGAAATTAATCTCACCGTGTAGCTTCCGGCTGCTACTGTTCATAGGTAATTTTTTTTAAATATATATTGAAAATTTCACCTGTAAGATCTCTAGCACACCAGCCTTTTATCAACAGTGTTTCATCATCTATTAGTTTGAAATAATGCTTTTTGGTGCTACCTACAATTTTATTATTTGAAATATATAATAAAGAATCATTAACAATCAAATATGTGGATTTATAGACAGCTCCATCAGCCTCTCTGAATTCCATCTCATTATCTGTCAAAAAAAGAAAAGTGTCTTTATAGTAGGAATCATGTATATTTGTGTCCTCACCAAAAAACAAAGTATAACCATATTCCACCCATGCTGTCCCGCACAGCGGGTTGTGTGTCTCCTCTTTTTGTTTATTTTCCTTCTCGCAGCCTGCAAAAAGCAGCAGCGCACCTGCAAGGAGCATTAAAGCCGTTACTGGCAATATGGTTTTAATTCTCATAGGTAATTTTTTTTAAATAAATATTCATAATACTTCCAGATACATCAAACTGATGCATCCATTTCCCTATTAATAAATGATTATTTTCCAATAATTTCCAATAATGCGATTTATGGGAACCTCCAATATTGGAAAAAGACAAAAGAGAATCTTCAATTATTTGATAATTTGATAATACTTTGGCACCTCCTGTTGTTTTTAACAGAACTTCGATATCTGAAAAAAAACATAGCGTATCTTTATAATATTCAGATTCAGTTATTTTATAGTAATCCGAATCATGTTTTATGAAATAATGTGAATAGCCATATTCCACCCATGTTGTACCGCATAACGGGTTGTGTGTTTCCTCTTTTTGTTTATTTTCCTTCTCGCAGCCTGCAAAAAAAAGCAGCGCGCCTGCAACCAGCGCGATAACAAATCGGTTTTTCATCATGTTGTGATTATTTTGAATGAGTTAAAAACCACAGGCCGCCCTGGGAAAGGCGGCCTGCAGCAAATTTCAGGTTTCCTATTTATAGGACATCTCGCTCTTGCAGACGTTTATGATTCCAATCGGGAAATATTCTTCCGGATTGCTGGTGCTGGTGCCTTTTTGGGCCACGAAACAGATCACCTCCATATCTTCCAGCACAGCGGGAATGTTCCCCCTGCCCATGTTTTCCGGAATAACATAGGTGTAGGTTTTTTTAACCACATTATCCTTGCCAACGCCCTTGTATTCGATAAAATCTCCCTTCAAACCGGTAATATAGGCACGCAACATGTGATTGTGGGTGTAGTTTGTACCGTCCCAACGCTCCGGATACCAGGTGGCGGCTCCGACTTGCGGTCCCTTGATGTTGTTCTGTACCAGAGCCACATTCATTATAAATGGTACGGTTGTATCTTTGGGAGCTGAGGTAAAGCAGACCTGTGTCGTGACCTTCAGTTCCCTGGTGGACTTGTCCAAAGTGGCTTTGGCAGCGACATTGGCAATTGCACTGTTATTGTTCATTATCTGTTCTGCACAAGTCTTGAAATAGCCGCGATTCAGATAAAAAGTTGCAGGAGAACTGCTGCTCGTCCTCCACGATATCCTGTTGATGTATCCGCAAGGGAATCCTTTGGCACCCAAAGTGCGAAGCAGGGTGTAACCCTCATCTGTTGTATAATCCGGATTTCTGTCTTCAGCATAACTGCCCGTATGAACATTGATACTGAACACTTTACCAGGATAGTAAATCTGAGAGAGCGAATCGCAGCGCTTGTGTCCGTCCGGACAATACTGGCAGCCCCAACCTGTCAGCTCTTCAATAAGCACATTGCAGTTTTGCGGTTCGGTGCTTACAAAGACCGTTTCCTGTTCTGTCGGTGTTTCCGACGTTGTTTTGTCGTCCTCATCCTTATTGCAGGATGTTAAAAACAAAGCGCATCCTAAAAAGGACAGCAATCCGATTAGAAAATACTTTTTCATTATTAAACAATGTTTTAAAGTTAACGTCCCAACCATGGGAACAAATTAATTGAACATGCAAAAATAGACATATTTCCAATATCTTTCCGCAATTTTGCAGAAAATTTTCATTTTTTTTGAAAAGATGTGCGGATTTTGTCTACTTTTGCAGCCGGAAAGATGGCAGAGTGGTCGATTGCATCGGTCTTGAAAACCGACGACTGTAACAGGTCCGGGGGTTCGAATCCCTCTCTTTCCGCTCTTATAATCCCATAAGTTTTTATAACACAAATTTATGGGATTTTTTTTGCACAAAAAAAATGCACCAAAAATGCACCAAAAATGCACCAAAAATGCACCAAAAAATGATAATATGGTAAAAAAGAAAAAAATTGATATGGAGATTGTTGCTGTGAATAATACAGAGGCAGTTGCAAACATCAACCATCCCGTACTTGAGGTCGCAAATTGCGACCTCAAACAACAGGACATTGAGCAACTCATATACGTGATTCGAGGAACTCAAGTGATGATTGATAGTGATTTGGCGATGCTGTATGGCGTGGAGACAAAGCGGCTTAATGAAGCGGTAAAACGCAATGCCAACCGATTTCCTGATGATTTTATGTTTCAACTCACACAAGAAGAGGCAATTGGTTCAAGGTCGCAAATTGCGACCTTGAAAGCCCAAAGAGGTCAGAATATAAAGTATCCGACCTGATTCGCTCGGCGAATAAGAGCATTGTGCTTTTCGACAATTATGTTGATGATACCGTTCTGACGATGCTCGACAAGCGTAACCCCAAGGTATCCGCCACCATCTACACCCGGAAGGTCAGGCAACAGTTGTCTCTCGACATTGATAAACATAACGCCCAATACCAACCCATCGACGTGAAGCAGTTCGACCGTGTTCATGACCGCTACCTCTGTATCGACAACACAGTCTATCATATAGGGGCCTCATTGAAAGACCTCGGCAAGCGCTGGTTTTCCTTCAACAAAATGGAGATGACAGCGAAGGAACTGCTGGGAAACGTGAAATGATACTGTGCAATCCCATTCCCCTTATCTTCCGACATACATCGCGTCCGGTGTCATGCGCCGCAACTGCTGCCGGTAGCTCATGCTCCCCTTTTTCGGGACAAGCAGCAGATACTCTTTCTTTGACGCATTTGGCAGCGTAGTTGAACGCAGCCACGGATTGGACTCCTTCAGCCACTTGTAGCTTGTGCCCTGCTGGATGGCGAACAACCGCAAGTCGGAGATGGAGCTGTCAACCCGCAAAGTGTCATACTCAAGCGGCGGGTAGAGGTCACGCTGCCGAAGCCGCACGCCGTACTGTTCGGGGTTCTTGAGAATCAGCTTGACAGCCAGAATGCGATAGACATATCGCGCCGTCTCCGCATTGAGGTAGAGATCCCAATATGAGGAGGTGTGCTGCGCGGCGGCGGCCTTGGCGTAACCGCCGTAGCCCATGTTATACCCTGCTGCTGCGGCAGTCCAGGAGCCGCATTTCGCCTTCGCATCCTTCAGATATGCGCAGGCGGCGGCAGTAGCCTTGGCCGCGTCGTAACGCTCATCCACATTGTCGTTGACCTCAAGACCGTAGGATTGTGCCGTGGCCTTGAGAAATTGCCAGAATCCGGCAGCCTTGGCCGGGGAGACGACATTCATCAGCCCGCTTTCAATCAGGGCGAGATACTTGAAATCGTCCGGAACGCCGTTACGCGCCAGCACCGGCTCCATCACCGGGAACCAACGGTTGGCACGCTTGACCAGCAGCAGCAGGTTGGACTGCCAGTAATCGTTCACCAGCAGCTCGCGGTCCAACGCCTCCCGCACATCCACACGATCCAGCGGCACCGGCTCGCCGGCAAACGAAAGACTGTCCGGAATCGGCGGCGAATAGAGCCGGTAATGTTCGGAAAAGGCCTGCCGGTGTGCCGGATCCTCCCCTTGCGGAAGCAATCCGCCGGAAAGCAGCAATACGGCCGCGACAATCGGCACCAACAGGAGAAAAGCATATACAATGAACCGTGACAAACGCATATACAATGTTTTTTACAGAAAACGGATACAAGAACGATTTATTTTACGTTTTAGGGGTAACATTTTTATGAAAATTTACGTCTTTATGGTAACAGGCGCATCATGTATGACGAAAAGGAGCTGATAAGGGAATGCATTTGCGGCAACCGCCTTGCTGAAAAACAGCTGTATGAGCAGTACAGCGCACGATTTTTCGGCATCTGTCTGCGCTATGCGGAGAGCAGGGAGGAGGCGGAGGATATGCTGGTGGGCGGATTCACCATGATATTCAAGCGCCTTTCGGATTTCCGAGCCGACGGGTCGTTTGAAGGATGGATGAGGCGCATCATCGTCAACCATGCCATCGACAGTGTGCGGAAACGGCATGCACCGGAGCCCCTTCCCATCGAAGGGCTGCAGATGACCGAGACTGCAACCGCCGAGAATATCCTGCAGCGCATTGACGCACGGCATGTCATGGCGGCCATCCGCCAGCTGCCACCGGTGCTGCGGACCGTATTCAACCTTTACGCCATAGAGGGATACGCCCACAAGGAGATAGCACAAAGGCTGGGAATCAAGGAATCCAGCGCGCGGGCATATCTCTCGAAAGCAAAAACGATATTACAGGAAACATTGGCAGAATTTGCATCATAACAATAGAAAGACCATGGGGACATCTTTTGAAAAACAGATAAGGACATTGCTTGACGGCTATCAGGAGCAGCCGCCGCAACACTGCTGGGACTCCCTTTCCGGCCAGTTGGATGCGCTCCATAGCGCACAGGCAGCCGGCACAGGAGCACAAGGTGCAGCAAAGGCAGGCCGCACCATGCTCCGGCAGGCGCTTTCCCGGACAGCGGCACGCATCGTCATCGGAGCGGTGGCCGCAGGCGGCATCGGAGTCGGAGGCTACCTGCTGCTCCGGCAACCGGCCGGAAGCCAGCCGGAGGCCGTAATCTCCGCCACACTGCCCGACACCGGCGCCGCAACCATCCCGCAACACATTGAAGCGGCTGAAAATAACGCACCGGAACAGGCCACTGACAACACGACCTTCCACGAAGGGGTCCCCTACCACCTGCTTACAGAACAGGCCGCAGGTAGTCCGACCACAGAAAACAGCGTCCTGGGCCAGACAGCTGACGCGACGGCGGCAACGCCAGCCCTGCAGCCGCAACAGCCCGCAGCAGAAAAACGGACTGAGACGGTGACGCAACATGCCGGAACCGCCCCCGCCCCAAAAGTGACTGAAAAACAGGAAGCCGCCGCAGATGAGGAGCCGCGTCCCGAACAGCCGGAGCTGCACATACCCAATGTAATCTCCCCCAACGGCGACAACATAAACGACTATTTTGTAATCGGGAACATCGCGCTTACAACGCGCAACCAGCTGACCATCTACACCCGCAACGGCAAGGTGGTGTATGACCGGAAGGACTATGACAACAGCTGGAACGCCGAAAACCTGCCGGCAGGCACATACCTGTATTGGTTTTCATTTGAATACGCCGGACATGAGTTCATGCGCCAGGGCAGCGTGACGGTGATACGGTAAGGGCGTCGCGATCCGTCAGAACACAAAATTAAGCGATGCCGCAAATTGCAGTCCCCGCATATTCAGGTTTTTCACAAAAGGAAGTATATAGTTCACCTTTGTATCGAACAACATGAAGTTGTTCTTGAACAGCTCGATGCCGATTGCCGGACTGACATAAAAATTGTGGAGCGTGCTTTCTTCTCCCGTACAGGCCATATAACCGACATTGTAACCGGAATAAAGATTAAGGAACTTACGTCCGCCGCGTCCCAGATGACGGGAATAAAAATCCTGTCCGAAACTGAAATTGAAAAGATCGGAGTACATCTGCAGATCCGATGAGGGCACATCGACGGCCTTGAACGCACCGACCGTCACGAAGGATTTCCCCCTTGTGAAAAGATATTTCAGCATATAGCCGTTATAGCAGTTTGCGGATATTCCGGCCTTAGGGTTTTCAGGCATAAAAACGCTGTATTCAAAACCGGGCATGTTCACAAACTTGATTTTCTGCGTCTCGTTGGGCGTGGTCAGCTCGCGCATCAGCGAAATGTCAACCGACACGGTTCCCATCTTGCCGTCCATTTCCCGAAGTTCCTTTTCATAATCCCGTATCTTTTCCCGATCCGTCTCGTTAAGGCCCTGAAGATGCTGCTTGGTCCAGCTATTGTCCTCAGCGGTGAGCAATTGCTTGTCCCTGTCATGGATCGAAGATTCCAACTTCTGGATTTCCGCCCTTCTGTTCCTCTTTTCCTGAGGGATGAACTTCGTGGTTTCGTTGATGGAAATGGTTTCGCAGCGCCATTCGTCCAACTTGGCCTTCAGCTCGGCAAACTGCATTTTGGACATGACCAACGAGTACGAAACAGTGTAATAATCCTTGCTTTTCTGCGCTATGCTCAACGCGTTCTGCTCAATATACTGTTCGAATTTGGGCGACACCTTATCGAAATTCGGTGTGTAGCTCTTCCCCGTAACAGCGATATAGGAGCTGTCAACACCCTTTTGAGCAAAAACTCCGTTCATCTGCACTGCAAAAAGAATCAGAACGGCCGCCAGCCATCTTTTACTTTGATTTGATATGACTCTCATATTCCTGTTATTTTTTTGCAAAAGTACTTATTAATTCAATACGTCAGCCTATTTTTAACATGATAATTTTGATTTTTTATGGGGGGGGGTATTGATTATCAATTGATTATATTTATAATGAAATATCAGGATGTAGGGAGCGAATTTTTTCCGCCACGTGGCAACGGAACGCATCCGGCAAACGGCATATATCGCATCCGGAAATACCGTTGTTGTTGTAGGGACGATGTGCACATCGTCCCTACGGCCATACAAAACGGGAAAAATATTGCCCAATCCACGGGGATTCCGGTGGGGGGAAATCAAAGGGATGTGAAAAATAGAGAAAAGGCCGCCTTTCGGCAGCCTTATGGTAGGTTATCATGTTTTTCTTTGACCATTTCAGGTGAAGCGGCTGTCTTAAACTGAAAAAATGTCAGCCACCATGTCTGGCACTAAATTTGCCGGAAGCGGGACAAAAAATCAGACATGCCATTCATATTCAACATAGACAAAACCACCGTCACCGAAGGGGACATCGTGGAGCTGCGCTGGGACTGCGGAGCTGCGGAAAAGGTGTTCCTCACCATCGACAACGGATTCAAATCCACCCGGATTGAAACGGATCGCAACGGCAGCAAAAAATTCAGGCTGAACCGCTCCAGAGGAAAAACCATCCTGACCCTTGAAGCCGTCACCGGCGGAAAAAGCGAGCGGAAACGCATTGGCGTGAAAGTCAAGCGGCTGAAATCGACCAAAGCGGAATCCTTCGACAACAGCCAGTTCCGGCATGCGCGCGACACCTTTGCACGCAAACCCCTTCGCGAAAGATGGGAACTGCTTAAACCCGCCATCCGGACAGCATGGCAGTACATGCCGGAAAAAAAGCGGACCGCCTACAAGATACTCGGCATTCTGCTGCTGCTGATGCTGCTCGCCGCCATCGCACCGAAACTCATGGAACTGATTCTGCTGCTTCTTGCCGGATATATGCTTTACACCATCTTCAGGAAATAAGCGCCGCAAAAAAGACGCACTGCCCGCAGGAATCCGGCGGAAGGAAATTTTTCTGCCGCCGCAAGGGATTCATGTTGCTATTTTTTGGAAATTTGCAGTTTGAACCTAAAACTTGAAACATCATGAACCTGAACGGACGACGTGAAAGCAAAAATGTGGATGACAGGCGTTCCATGAGCACAGCCGGAAAAGCCGGCGTTGGAATCGGCGGTGTCATTATCGCGGCCATTTTCGCCATCATCATGGGCAAAGACCCCACCGAAGTGCTGCAGAGCGCGGATCTCGGCAACAGCACAGCAACCGAAAACTACCAGCCGACACCGGAAGAGGAGGAGCTGGCCAAATTCGCAAGCCAGATTCTGGCAGGGACAGAGGATGTCTGGACCGCCGAATTCAAGAAGATGGGACGCACCTATGTCCCGCCGAAACTGGTGCTTTTCAAAAATTCCGTGCAGAGCGGATGCGGCGGCGCAACCTCCGCCAGCGGACCCTTCTACTGCTCCGCCGACCAGTCGGTATACCTTGACCTCGCCTTTTTCACCGACATGAAAAAACAGCTCGGCTCCGACGGCGATTTCGCCTACGCATACGTCATCGCGCATGAGGTCGGGCACCATGTGCAGTACCTGCTCGGCACCCTCAACGAGGCGCACAGCAAAATGTCCCGCGTGAGCGAGAAGGAGAGCAACCAGATAAGCGTGCGGTTGGAGCTGCAGGCCGACTTCTACGCCGGAATTTGGGCATACCACGACAACAAGATGTTCGGTTCGCTCGAGGACGGCGACATTGAGGAGGGGCTGAACACCGCCTCCGTCATCGGGGACGACTACCTCCAGAAAAAGGCGCGGGGCTACACAGTACCGGAATCTTTCAACCACGGCACCTCCGCCCAGCGCGTCAAATGGCTGAAAAAGGGGCTGAACAGCGGCGACATCAGCCTGGGGGACACCTTCTCGCCCAGCTACTCCGCACTTTAACCCTGAAACCGTCTTGAAGATATGCCGACCATGAGCCGCATTGCCTTTTTATTGACATTTGTCCTGCTGCTGGCATTACCGCAGATTCAGGCGCAGCAGAAAAGCAGCGACCTGCAGGAGCAGAACCTCCGGGGCAAGGTAAAATCGATGGAGGAATGGGAATACGGGGATGCCGAAGTCATCGCCGGCAAAGGGGTATATATCGACGAAGGGACGGAGGTGGTTTCGCACCACATCTGCCAATTCAACCGCCGTGGCAACCTGGAGGAGGAGAAATCCTTTGACAGCGAAGGCAAGATGATCGGAAAGAACAAATACAAATACAGCGAGGTGGGCGACCTGATGGAATCTTCCGAACACAACGCGAAGGGGAAATGCTGCGGGCGCAACGTGTATGCCTACAACAGCCACCGACAATTCGCCACACTCACCCTCTTCCTTTCCGACGGAAGCATTGAGACCGCCACCTACCATTACAGCAAGGAGCGGCTGTTAGACTCCATCACCTGGAACAACCCTGTACGGCGCAAGGAGCTTTTCCGCTACAACGGGAATGGACAACTGTGTGAGAAGCAGCTGTTTGAAGACGGCAAACAGGTGGAAAGGAACGAATTCCGCTACGACGGACAGGGCAACATCATCGAAGAGACCCGCACCACTGCGGACGGGAAAAGCCACAAAACACTTTCAACCTACGACAACACAGGGAGGCTGCAATCGGTCACCCAACAGGATGAGAACGGCCGTCAGGAGAGCCGGACCTGCTGGGAATACGACCAATATGGGAACATACTGGTGGAGACATGGTACAATGAGGAGAACATCCGGAACGTGCGCTCCACCTGCGAATACACTTATGACGCTCAAGGCAACTGGACCCAGCAGATCTGGTTCGACGACGGCAAACCCTTCAGCGTCACCCGACGAAAAATCACCTATTATTAATAACATGAACATTCTGTTACTTGGTTCCGGCGGACGGGAACATGCAATGGCGGCGAAAATCGCCGAAAGTCCGCAATGCGACAAACTGTACATAGCACCGGGCAATGCCGGCACAAGCCGATGCGGCACCAACGTGGCATTGGACAACAATGATTTCGAGGCCATCCGTAAATTTGTGCTGGACAATGGCGTCGGCATGGTGGTGGTCGGGCCGGAGGCTCCGCTGGTGGCCGGTCTGCAGGACTTTTTCGCCCGGGACGAGGCCTTGAATAAAATTGCTTTCATCGGCCCCTCCAGACAGGGCGCGACGCTTGAGGGCAGCAAAGATTTCGCCAAGGCCTTCATGCAGCGGCATGGCATCCCGACAGCAGCATACCGCAGCTTCACCCGCGAAACGCTGCCGGAGGGCATAGCCTTCCTGCGCACCCTCAAGCCGCCCTACGTCCTTAAGGCGGACGGGCTGGCCGCAGGCAAAGGGGTGCTTATTATAGATGATTTGGAGACAGCGGAGAACGAACTTCACAACATGCTGGAGAACGCCAAGTTCGGAGCGGCATCCGACAAGGTGGTCATTGAGGAGTTCCTGCATGGGATAGAACTCTCCGTCTTTGTCCTGACCGACGGGGAGCATTACATCATACTGCCCTCCGCCAAGGACTACAAGCGCATCGGAGAGGGCGACACAGGACTTAACACCGGCGGAATGGGCTCGGTTTCCCCCGTCCCGTTCGCCGACAAGGCCTTCATGCAGAAGGTGGAGGAGCGGATTGTTCGCCCCACGGTTAACGGCATCCGTGAAGAGAAGATAAGTTACAAGGGATTCATTTTCCTCGGCCTTATGAACTGCGGCGGTGACCCATACATCATAGAGTACAACGTGAGAATGGGCGACCCGGAGACCGAATCGGTCTTTCCGCGCATCAGCTCCGATGTGGTGGAGCTGTTCAACCACACCTGGAACGGCACCCTCGACCGCGCCACGCTGAAGACCAACCCGCAGACCGCAGCCTGCGTGATGATGGTGGCCGGAGGCTATCCGGGGAGCTATCCCAAGGGGAATATTATACAAGGCGTTGAAAACGTGAAAGGGAGCCTGGTGTTCCATGCGGGCACAAAGAGGGATGCGGAAGGCCGTCTGCTGACCAACGGCGGAAGGGTGCTATGCGTCACCTCTTTTGCAGACAATCTGGAAGCCGCCTTAGCGAAAAGCTATTCCGCCGTAAAGGAGATAAGTTGGGAGGGCTGCCACTACCGCAGGGATATCGGCAGGGATCTGATGTAAGCCGTTTCCGGCGCAATATAGACTAACCGCGCATCGGTCACATTATAGCCGATCTGCCGCAACCCGTCGATATAACCCTTCAGCTGGGTTTCATGGGAATTGCTACGCTGTCCTGTCTTGTAATCTATAAGCCGGACATCCTTCCCTTTTATCAGCACGCGGTCCAACCGTGAGATTTTTTTGTCCGGCAGCAGCATTTCAACCTCATTGCGGACAAGTGTCCCCTCATCCCCGAAAAGGCAGTCGGCTTCTGATTGGGAGGCGATGTTTTCCATCAGTCTGCATAGGAACTCCCGCTCCGCATCGGCAAGCGACACATCCGCGACAATCCGCTTCAGCAGCCATTCCACATCCTCCCGCCGGAACATCAGGGACAGATACCGGTGAATCAGTGTGCCCAACGCCGCCTCCGCACCTGAATCCTTCTCCGGCAGGGAATATGCCAGCGTCGGGAGACGGCTCCCCTTTGGGAATGTGAACTCCGGCAATTCCGGCAACGGCATTGTATCAGTCTGGTCAGATGACCCGTCGTTCTTTTTCTTCTTCGGTGCGAACGGCTCCCCTTTCGGGAAATGGTACCTACTGACTGCCGGATCCGCATCAGTTGCCTCCGGATCAATGCCACATGTTTCGCAAAAATAACGTTCCACCGCGATGCGCTCTTTTTTCTCCTGCCGCGCCAGCAGGTAAAGGCGCTCCTTGGCACGAGTGAATGCGACATAGTCCAGGTTCATCCGGTCCAGCTCCGACATCTCCGACTCCTCCTGGTAAACGGCGGAGCAACGGGTATTCTTCAAAGACTGGCTGATATTCAGCCAAGCCACCTGCAGGCTTTCACCGCCGGTCTGGAGCGGAGGATCCAACCGGACCCATCCCCTGTTTTTTTCCACACCGCTTTTTTTCTTCACAACCGGATAGATCACAATCGGGAACGCCAAACCCTTGGACTTATGTATTGTCATCACCTGCACGGCATTTATGCCTTCCGGATTGGAAATGGAGAAATGGCTCTGCTGCTCCTCCCACATCTCCAAAAAATCCTCATCGCTCTGCTCCGCACTCTCATGATGCGCCCAGACCAACTCTCCGAAGGCCATCATGTAAGGGTCATCACGCCACAATTGGAAGATATCCGCCAACGCACGGAACCTCTCGTACAGGTTCAAACGGCGCAACCGCTCCCAGTCCGGACTGAAACCCCATTGCTCCAAATAACCGTCAAAGGCGTTCCCATTTCCGTCTGCAGAGATAATTTCATCCAACAGCAGCCCCTCCGCATATTTTTGGGAAAGATACACAAGCAGATGGGTTCGGGCCACATTGTTCCATGGCTGCTCCACATACCGCATGGCAGCAAGCATGAAACGGACCTCCGGCGAAGCGGAGAGCAGCAGCGACTCGGAAGAAATCACCGGCACACCCTGTTGCGAAAGCTTTACGGCCACCTTGGAGGCAAGCGCGTTGCTGCGCGTAAGCACCGCAACATCCCGATAGGAGTAGCCGTCTGACAAAACCTCGTTCACAAGAGATAAGACCTGTCGCACGACAAAATCGTCGTATGCCGCCTTGCCCTCCTCCGCAGTGAGGCGCAACTCCACACCTCCGCCCCTTTTCTCTTCCGAAAGCGTGGGCATATTCTGCTCCAAAGCCGTATATGCGCCCGCGACCCAGCGGTTGCTGTCCGCGGAAGCGTCGCGCAACGCATTAAAGAAACCATTGTTGAAACGGACTATCTCCTCCTTGGAACGGAAGTTACTGTCCAAAGGAATCGTACGGAATCCGTTTTTCAATTGTGATTCCGCACCACCTGCAGCCGGCTCCTCATCCAACCGTGACAGATGCACGAACTGCCGGACATCCCCGGATCGGAAACGGTATATGGCCTGTTTGGCATCACCGAAAATCGCAGCGGTACCGCTGACCCCGCCCGAAACCACCTCCTTGGAGAGCCCCTCGCTGACCAAAGGGAGCAGGTTCCGCCATTGCAGCCGCGAGGTGTCCTGAAACTCATCCACAAAAAAGAATCCGTACCGTTCCCCCAACCGCTCGTAGATGAACGGCGCCTCCTCCTCTGTCACAACTTTGGCAATAAGCCGGTTGGTCTCGCCAAGCAGCATCTGGTGGGAATTTTCCCGAATCTCATCCGCCACTTTCCGGAACTCGCCCAGAAGGGCAAACGGGTAAATGTTCTCAAGGATATGGCCATAGAGCACATAATCCGCATAATGTTCTGTAGCAAACGAGCATATCTCCCGATACGCCTCCTGAAGCTCCTGTTCTATCGTCCCGATGGCGGCAACAGCCTCCGGACGGCATCCCTTGGAGGTCCAGCGCCCCTCCTCAGCCGCACTCCGCACATAGCTGTTTGGTACCGACGCCTTTTCCATGGACCCGTCAGCGACCTGACGCAGCCATGCTCCGAACCCCTTGTTCCCCTGACAGAAATCCGATTCGCTGACAGTTTCAGGTATAAGCGCCAGAGCATCACGTCCCATCCGGCGAAGCTCCTCCTCCATCTGCCGACGCTCCGATTTAAGTGCCCTTATCACCTCCTGGAATTTCCCCAGCGTAAAGTCGGGCATCTGCTCCGCATAAGCCATGGCCTCCTCGTTGAACAGCTCCTTCGCGACAGCCGCCAGATCGCGGTCCGGCTTCCACCACTTGCTGCCGTCAATCCGGTGGTGAAGATATTCCACCACAAAATCCGTCAAAGTCGTATCGTACCCCAACTTGGCCAGCAGCACATCAACCATCTGCCGGGTGAACATCTCCGCATCCAGCTCCAGCCGCTGGTTGGCCGGCAGATGCAGTTCAAAGGCAAACGCCTGTGTCAGCTGCTGGTAAAAGCTGTCGATGGTCATCACCGAAAAACGGCTGTAGTCGGCCAGAATGTTTTTCAAGATGATGTCCGCCCTTCTGGACAACTCCTCTTCCGAACAGATGTCCGCCAGAAACGGGAGCATATCCGCCCGCTGCTTGCGCCCATTTTCATCAAGCCGCTCCTCCGGCAGGACAAGACAACGCAAGAAAAACAGAATCCGGCTCTTCATTTCCCCCACTGCCTTGTTGGTGAAGGTTATGGCCAGAATTTTCCGGAAAATGAAACGGTCCTGACCGAAATATTGCAGACAAATCCGGATGTATGCGACCGCCAATTGGAAGGTTTTTCCCGATCCGGCGGAAGCTTTGTATACAAAAAACGATTTGTTCCGGTTGTCTTGTGTCGGCATGGTCAGGCTGAAAAATTGGGACGGTTAGGATAAAAAAACAAGAAACATTCCGATAAATGTTTCTTGATGAATAATTTGTGGAGCATATGAGATTCGAACTCATCACCTCTTGACTGCCAGTCAAACGCTCTAGCCAAATGAGCTAATGCCCCATCGTTTTGGATTTGCAAAAGTATAACTTTTTCAGACATGTTTTCCACCTATCCGAAAATTTTTTTCACATCCATCCCGTCGTAGTTCCCGGAGCTCATCATTAACAGGTTTTTACCCTTCCAATCATGTTCGCACAAATGGCGGAACAAAGCCTGCGAGTCGCAGAAAACCTTCAAATCCGGACGCCCGAAGGCGGCATAAACCATCTCTTCTGTCAGCGGCGGAAGCTTTTTCAGCGCAATTGCGTGCGGATTGAAGTAGACCACCGCCTCGTCGGCGGCATCCATAGCATGGGCGTACTGCGTCAGGAATGAGGCGGTCAGGCTGCTGAAGGTGTGCAGCTCCATGCAGGCGACCAGATGACGCTCCGGATCCTTCTCCTTTAGCGCGGCAACGGTCGCCTTCAATTTTGAGGGGGAATGGGCGAAATCGCGGTAGAGCGCCTTCTCCGCATCCTGATAAAGGCACTCCAGCCGGTTGGAGGCCCCATGGAAGGTGGCGATGGCGTTGAAGAAATCACCGTCAGTAATCCCGACGGCACTGCAGGCATGGTATGCCGCCATGATGTTCAGCAGGTTGTGCCTGCCGAAAACCTGCAGCGGATACTCCCTGCCATCCCAAATCAGGATGTATTTTCCATTTTCAACCCTGTATTCCGGAAGAGTGTAGCCGGCCTTATGGCACACAGTCCGAGGGTCATCCGCCACACTGCGGCAGTTCTCGTCCTCCGCGCAATAGATAAGGGTGCCGTTTTCAGGGACCATACCGGCGAAAATCCGGAACTGCTCCACATAATTGTCAAATGTCGGGAACACATTCACGTGATCCCACGCAATGCCGCTGATGATGCCGATATTGGGACGATATACATGGAATTTAGGCCTGCGGTCCAGCGCGGAGGTGAGGTATTCGTCCCCCTCTATCACCATGTAGGGCGCTTTTTCCGAAAGGCGGGTCATCACCTCAAAGCCCTGCAGCTGCGCACCGATCATGTAGTCGCAATCGCGTCCGCAGCGGTCCATCACATGCAGTATCATGGAGGTGATGGTGGTTTTTCCGTGGCTGCCCCCCACCACAATGCGCAGCTTGTCCCTGGACTGCTCGTAAATGTATTCCGGATAGGAATAGATTTTCAGCCCCAGACGTTTGGCTTCGGCCAGCTCCGGATTGTCCTCACGCGCATGCATCCCCAGAATCACCGCGTCCAGGTCTGGAGTGATGCATCCCGGATCCCACCCCTCGTGATCGGGAAAAATGCCGTATTTTTTCAGACGCGACGCCGCCGGATCGAAAATCTCATCGTCCGAACCGCTCACTTCGTATCCCTTCAGTTTCAGAGAAATGGCCAGATTGTGCATGGCGCTGCCGCCAATTGCGATAAAATGTACTTTCATGTCGTATGCGTTTAAAGTGCAAAATTAGCACAAAAAAAGGTTCGCTCCAATATCCGGATGCGGTTTTTTTCAACACGGAAAATTTCATCCGGAAGCGGCACCCCGACATCTTTTTTCCGGAAAAGAAAAAAGCGATTGCAAAAAACACTACCTTTGCATTTGCGGATGATGGCATGGACGCTGCTTTCCATCGCATTCATCCCCAATAACTTCATATTATCATATACCATGAGGGAGATCAAAACCGTACTTACCATCGCAGGCAGCGACAGCTGCGGCGGCGCCGGCATCCAGGCCGACATCAAGACAATAAGTTCGCTGGGGCTCTACGCCGCCAGCGCAATAACAGCGGTTACAGCGCAGAACACCATGGGGGTGCGCAGTATCGAGACGGTGTCGCCAGCCATGCTCTCCGCCCAGATTGAGGCGGTTCTGGAAGACTTTGATGTCAAAGCCATCAAGATAGGCATGATTTACAACAGTGAAAATGTGACGGCCATAAAGAAGAGCCTGCTGAAATGCAACTACCAGGGACCGATAGTGCTGGACCCCGTGCTGGTGGCCACCTCCGGCGACCCGCTCTCAAGCGACAATCTGATTAACGCAATGAAGACGGAGCTGTTCCCGATGGCCACAATTGTCACGCCAAACATCCCGGAGGCGGAGGCGCTGTCGGGCATGGAGGTGAAAAGCATAGATGACATGCGCCACGCTGCAAAAAAAATAATCGCCGATACAGGTGTGAAAAATGTGCTGGTGAAGGGCGGGCACGGCCTCGGCAACGAAATGACCGACATTCTGATTTGTGAAAACGGGCTGGAACGGCTCTATCTGAACCCGCGGATTGAGACCCGCAACACCCATGGCACCGGCTGCACCCTCTCCTCGGCAATCGCCTCATACATGACCAGCATAAAGTCGCTTCGCAAAGTGATAAAACACGCCGTCCAATACGTGCATTGGGCTATACTTTGCGCCAAGGATCTGAACACCGGCCACGGCCACGGCAGCCTGAACCATCTGTCCCGCCCGATTAGACTATCATCAACTGAGATTGTACAAACCAATGTTTCAAGCGATTGAAAAAAAGCACAGTCTCCCTGCCGGACTGAGACGCATATTGTACATTTTCTGCGTGCTGGCCATTTTGGGCGACACCATCTACAGTTATGTGCAGCATTACAACGAACCTCTGGACGGCGACATGGGCGAAAGCGTGCTTCCGCTTGACTACATAAAGCCTCTTTATCACGACCCGTTTGGTGTGAAGATGCTCATTGGCAACGAGCCGCACGCCGCACCCAACAGATATTTCTCACACCACCTGATGTACGACATATACAGGACAATGCCATTTGCCTTGCAAAGGATTACAGACCCTATCCGCAGTCTGTACCACACCAACGCAATATGCAAGACATTGATGCAGCTGCTGCTTGTACTGCTGCTTTCTGGCATCGCATGCGGTGGGTTCCGATTCAGGAAACTAAGATTTGCAATAACCTGCCTGTTTTTCTGTGCAATGATGCAGACACACGGTTTCTCAAACAGTATCGGCCTTATCTCTCCAAGCATCACCTATTCATTCTTTTATGCACTGCCTTTGATATTCCTGATATTATATCTTATACCATTTATATTCAATGAGTTCAATAAAACAGACTTCATCCGGAACAGATTCCTGCTGATATTGTACAGCGCACTGTTCCTTGTGTTGTCGTGTTTTTCAGGGGCAATAAACACAGCCGTCTCGCTTGTGGCGACCGTCACCTTGCTGATGCGATACTTTTACAACTTCCACAGGCAGAACGGCAACCTCCACAAATCGTTGGCCCGGATGCCGGGACATTATTACGGATTTCTGCTCCCATTGGGCATTCTTTCCCTATACTCGCTTTATTTAGGGACCTTCAACACCATGTGGAGCGACGGCATAACCCTTGGTGAACGTTACGCACTGCTTCCGAAAGGCTTTATGAACATGTTCGTGTCCGGGAACGGCGGGTTCGGCCTGCTGTTTGTCCTCACAACGGCCAACTGTCTGATTATACGCCATATTTCTGACAGGGAGGGGAAACCGATGCTCTCGCTGTTCCATTGGATATTGCTGTTTTCTGCAATCTACATAATCCTTCTGCCTTTTGGCGGATACCGTCCGTACAGGCCTTTGATCATACGTTACGATTCAGCCCTGCCTGTTTCATGCCTTTTAATATTCTATTATGTGCATTCCTCTGTTTTTCTGCTGAAAAAATCTTTTAAAAGGGCGAAAATAGGATTGCCATACCATATATGGACATTTTCGGTAATCTTTTTTTTC
>CACYHG010000030.1 GCA_902774175.1 uncultured Bacteroidota bacterium | reverse complement strand
TTTTCTTCCCTCAGAACCCTTAAGGAAAAAAACAGCCTATTTTTTGTCCATTAGAGAGCAAGTCCTCAAAAACAGCCTAATTTTTGTCCATTACACCAATATTTCCGACACGTGCAATACAAAATTATTGCACGTGAAATGCCTCTCATGTCGGGATTTTTACTACTTTTGCACTCTAATTAAAATGTTGTCTTATGAAGAGAATTGTCTTTTTTGCAGCCATTATGGCTTTTATGGTGAACGCTAACGCCCAATGGTTTGACATTTCTAACAACAAAGGCCGTGCGGATCTGGGAGTCAGTTTCGGAATGGCGGGTATCGGCTGCGACTACCACAGTTTCGCATTCGGAGGCGGCCTCAGTGTCTATGGGGTCTATATCGACTTTCTGTATGGTGCGCCTGAGCACAAGTACGACAAGCACGTGGTTCCTGTAATGTACAACGACACATCGGTCCTTGACATCAATATCGGATACCAGATTCCGGTGCTGCCGTGGCTGCGTCTGATGCCTCTTGTCGGCCACTGCCATACAAGCGCGGGGCTCACTGATGCCACCACAGTTAACATTGAGGTGGACGGTGACCATAGCGCCACCTTGTATCATGATTTCAATGTCACATCGCGGAAACATTACCTTAACTACGGTTGCGGCCTCATAATACAGCCCATCCGTCAGGCCAGCATCTATGCCGTATACACCCGTCATGCCATTTACGGCGGCATCAGCATCAGCCTTGATGAATGCGCGAAAAATGCTCAGGGCGCCGAATAGCGTCTCTGTTCTCAGGGAATAGCCGCCACGTTTTATGAAAAGAAAAGGGCAATGGAGAGGAAACATTGGATTGACAATCTGCGTTGGGTGACAGTGCTTTTAGTGCTGTTCTACCATGTGATTTACTTCTTTAACAACAAGGGTGTCTTCGGTGGTGTCGGTGGTTTCGGGGATGAGCCGCAGTATCAGGATGTGGTCATGTATATCCTTTACCCGTGGTTCATGCCGCTGCTTTTTCTGCTTGCGGGCGTGAGTGCGCGCTATGCCTTGGAGAGTCATCCGGCAGGAGAGTGGTTCAGGAGCCGCACGCGGAAACTGCTTGTCCCTGCCACCATCGGCCTGTTTGTTTTCCAATGGATGGTCGGCTATTTCAATACGCTTGTGGCGGCTAAGGCCGGAACTTTCGACGGCATGCCTGGCGTGGCCAAGTATTTCATGTGGGCGGTCAGCGGCACAGGGCCGCTCTGGTTCATCCAGGATTTGTGGCTCTTTTCGCTGCTTCTGCTGTTGGTGAGGAAACTTGACGGCAACGGGCGTTTCCACGAATGGTGCGGCAAAATCGCCGGAGAAAAGGCGGGCATGGTCTGGATATTGTTGTTGGGCATTCTGTTCTGGCTGGGGGAGCGGACCCTTGTCATGAATCCGCGTCCTGAAAGCGCCGACGGGCTCTACAATCTGTACAAGCCGCTGTTCTATTTCATCCCGTTTCTGATGGGCTACTTCATATTCGCCCGTGATGAGGCGCAGGACAAACTGGGCAAGGCATGGATCCCGCTCATGTGCGCCGCCGTGGCTTCGGGCGCTCTGCTGGTCGCCACCACATTCGGGCAGGACAACACCACTCCGCAATATCTTAGCAGTCCGCTCAACTGTCTCTACGGCTGGATGATGTGCCTTGCGATGATGGGCTGGTTCAAGGCTATGTTTGACTGTACGGACCGTTTTTCCGCCTATATGACCCGCAGCAGCTTCGGACTATATATTGTGCATTATCTGGTGATTGCCAGCCTCGGATACATGATGAAATATCACACCGCTCTGCCGCCGGTGGCCATATATCTGATTCTGACGGTGGCAGTCTTCACGCTTTCGCCACTGCTGTATGAGATTCTGCGGCGGATTCCGTTTGTGCGCTGGTGTGTGCTTGGTGAAAAGCGCAAAACTATCAAATAGAGGTTATTATGAAAAAAATAGTTGGTACTGTCCTTTCTGTTCTTTTATTGACGGCGGTTGCTTACGCCCAGCAGCCTGATCAGAAAATCAACAAGAAGAATCTGGTTGTCAAGGAATGGAATACAGATGTGAAAACCAACAGGAAGGTGCTGGACCATGTCGTAACCTATAATCCGGATGGGAAAAAGGTTGAGGAGATCGAGTATGGCATGTCCGGACAGAAATGGCGCAAACGGTTTGAGTACGGCGAAAACGGCAAATGCTCCAAGGAGCTGGTCTATAACGAAAGGAACCAGCTTGTGCATTACAAGACATTTGTCTATAACGAATATGGCCGCAAAAAGGTGCAGTACACATACGACCCCAAAGGCAGATTGCTCTCCACAAAACATTTCGAATACACACGTTCAGATGCCAAGTGACAGCGGACATATTGACTTTTCAGTTCATCCTGTGATGCGGACCTTGCCGACCATCACGCTGGCGGAAATGGATTCCATCGGACTGATGAACCGGATTGACACCAAATATGTGACCCATGAAAACATCCTGGTGGAGCTGCTCCGCGAGGCTGCGCTCCGTGGCTACCGTGTGCTGGAGACATCCGCCGGGAAAAGTAATCCGTACGATTCCGTCTATTTTGACACCGAATCGCTTGAAATGTACAGGATGCACCTGCACCGGAAACTTGTGCGGCAGAAAATCCGCACGCGCATGTATGTGAACAGCGGACAGACATTTTTGGAAATCAAGAAAAAGAACAACAGGGGACGGACCAGGAAAAAGAGGATGGAAGTCTCCGCCGAGGTGTTGCGCGATTTCCGTGGGGATTCCGGACGCGAGGATTTCATCACCCGAATTACCGGCTATCCGGCTGGGGAACTGCATCCCTCCGTGGAAACGATGTTCCGAAGGATTACTCTCGTTAACGCCTCCAAAACCGAACGTCTGACCATTGACACCGACCTGCGCTTTGTGCATCTTCCCTCCGGGAACGAACGGACTCTGGGCAACGCTGTGGTCATCGAACTGAAGCAGGACGGACGTGCGGCCAGTGAGATGAAGGGCATCCTGCTGGACTTGCGGGTGAAGCCGCTTCGGATGAGCAAGTACTGCATCGGCACCGCACTGACGGACCCGCAGGCGCCGAAACATCGTTTTAAATTGAAAATTAGAAAAATAGAGAAAATAATTAATCAGTCTTTAACATAAACCGATATGATATGTGCAAACGGATTATCACACTTGTTTTAACTATGCTCCTTATTTTGCCCATTATGGCGCAAAACAGGCCGGAGGCTGTGACCGGAGCCACGGTCGCTGCTGCCGATCCGACGGAATCTTACGAGGAGAATCCTTTGGAGGATGACACATATTTGGAAAATGCCCAGTATGTTCCGGTTGCCCGGATGACTGTAAGGCAGTATCTTGCGGAGTTGGGCATACGTTTCGGCCTCAACCTGGTCGCTTCGCTGGTGATTGTCGGCCTGCTCTATTACCGCAGGAGCCGCCGGCGCGACTTCTTTTTCACATTCATGGTCTTTTCCAGCGCGATGCTGCTTCTGCTCTATATTATGGGCAATGTCTCCATTGGGGTGGGGCTCACTTTGGGGCTGTTCGCCATTTTCGGCATAATCCGTTACCGGACCGAAACCGTTCCGATTCGTGAAATGACCTATCTGTTCGTCATTATTGCGGTGGCGGCCATGAACGGGCTTGCTCCGCTCTACAATGAGACGGGTGCGGCTGGTATGAATCCGCATTTTGAACTGGACGCCGGCATCCTGCTGGTCGCTTCTGTCGTCAATCTGCTGATAATTTGTCTGGTGGCTGTGCTGGAAAGCGGGCTTGTTGTGGCAAGGACAACCACGAAGCTTGTCCAATATGACCGTATAGAGCTTATTGTGCCGGAACGGCATGACGAACTGGTCGCCGACATTGAAAAGCGGTTGGGCGTCAAGGTGGAGAATCTTGAAATCGGTCATGTGGATTTTTTGAAGGATTCCGCCATCATAAAGGTTATTTATCGTTTGGGTAGGGGCGAAAGCAATACCGTAAACACAATTACAAAAATCGACAAATAGTTTCAAAATATGAAAAAGTTTTTATCCATTGTATTGCCAGTGTGCCTGTTGGCATCCTGTCACCATTCCAAAACCGAAAAGCGTCTGGACATGAACAACCCTTTTTTTTCCAAGTCTGAGACCCCTTATGGGGTGCCGGCGTTTGACCGGCTGAAACCTGAACATTTTATTCCGGCCTTTGAAGAGGGCATGCGGCAGCAGAAGGAGGAGGTCGCCGCAATAACTTCCAACCCGCAGGATCCCACCTTCGAGAACACCATTGAGGCGCTGGAGTACAGCGGGGAGCTGCTGAACGAGGTCAGTGCGGTCTTCTTCAACATGTGTGAGACCAACAATAGCGAAGAGATGAACAACATTGCGGAGTCAATAAGTCCCAAGCTCTCCGCCCACGGTGACGACATCAACCTGAACGAGGCTCTGTTCAAAAGGGTGAGGACGGTGTATGAGATGCGTGATCGTCTGGATCTGGAGGGGGAGCAGCTGCGTCTGCTTGAGGAGACCTATAAGAATTTTGTCCGTGGCGGTGCAGGCCTTCCGTTGGAGAAGCAGGAGCGTTTCCGTGCCATCAACGAGCAGCTCTCCACCCTGACCCTGAAATTCGGAAACAATGTGCTTGCCGCCACCAACGCCTATCAGCTGGTGATTGGAGACAAGGCTGATCTGAAGGGGCTTTCCGCCTCCCAGATTGCCGCGGCCTCGACGCTGGCTGACGAAAAGCCCGAAACCAAGGGCAAATGGGTCTTCACCCTGCATAACCCCAGCCTGATGCCTTTCCTCCAATATGCTGACAGCCGTGAAAAGCGTCAGGAGATATGGGAGGCCTATTCCAGCCGTTGCGACGGAGGCCCCTACGACAATAACGGCATTATCCGCGAGATTGTCTCTTTGCGGGCGGAACGGGCCCAACTGCTCGGTTACCGCACCCATGCGGACTATGTGCTGGACGACTGTATGGCAAAAACACCGGATGCGGTCTATAAGCTGCTGAAACAGGTCTGGACTCCTGCGCTGCGCAAAGCCTCCGAAGAGGCAGAAGAATACCGCCGTCTGATTGGAAAAAATGGCGGAGGCTTCGAACTGCAACCCTGGGATTGGCGCTATTATGCCGAAAAGGTCCGGAAGGAGAAATACGATTTGAGTGATGAGGAGATACGCCCCTATTTCCAGCTGGAACATGTGCGTGACGGGGTCTTCATGCTTGCAAACCGCCTTTACGGACTGAATTTCAAACTAAACAAGGAGATTCCCGTATATCATCCCGATGCTGTGGCTTATGAGGTGTATGACGCCGACAGCGTTATCGGTGTGCTCTATCTGGATTATTATACCCGTGAAAGCAAGCGCAGCGGCGCCTGGATGACGGAGTTCCGCAGCCAGTGCCGCACGGAGGACGGGCATCCTGTGCTTCCGGTCATTTCGTTGGTCTATAACTTTCCGCGTCCGGTCGGGGAGCATCCGTCCCTGCTGAATTTTGACGAGGCGGAAACCTTTTTCCATGAATTCGGCCATGCGATGCACGGTCTGTTGAGCCGCTGCCACTACCGTTCGCTGGGCGGCACCAACGTGCCCCGCGATTTTGTCGAGCTCCCTTCACAGATTATGGAAAACTGGGCTTCGCATCCGGAGATGATGCGGCTTTATGCGCAGCATTACCAGACCGGTGACACCATTCCCGAAAAGCTTATTGCAAAGATACAGGCCGCTGCAACATACGGGCAGGGTTTTGCCAATACCGAGCTTATAGCCGCCTCGCTGTTGGATATGGATTACCACACCATGGTGAAGGCCGATTTCGGTTCGCCGCTGCAGTTTGAGGATTCCGCGATGCGTAAGTACGGCCTTATCCCATCGATAATCTCCCGTTACCGCAGCACCTATTTCCAGCATGTTTTCGCTTCAGCCTCCGGCTATTCGGCAGGCTATTACAGTTACACCTGGTCCGCTGTTCTGGATGCCGATGCCTTTGAACTGTTCAAGGAGAAGGGCATCTTCAATCGGGAGGTGGCAACCTCGTTCCGCAAAAACATCCTTGAAAAGGGATTTACCGAGGACCCTGCACTGCTTTACAGACGTTTCCGCGGTCAGGACCCGACCATACAGCCGCTGCTTCGCAAACGTGGTCTGATGTAGTGACATGAAATCCTATCTGCTCACATCGGTAAAGCTGTTCCTCTTTTGGATCTGCTTCTTTTTCGTGGGACGGCTCATCTTCCTGACAGCCTATCACGGCATGGCTGCCGGTGTGCCCTTTGGTGAGGTTGCAGCCTGTTTTCCGCACGCCTTGCGCCTGGACGCCTCTGCGGCCTGCTATCTGATGGCTCCGTCAATCCTGCTGCTTTCGCTCATGCTCTGTTTCCGCAAGCCGTTTCTCACTGTCCTGGCCGATGGTGTGGTTTTGTTGGAACTGCTGGTGTGCAGCATGGTGCAGATGGGGGAGATTGCCGTTTATGGCGAATGGCTTTCAAAATTGAACTACAAGATACTGCTGTATCTGCGCCGTCCGATGGAGATAGTGCGGACCGCCACAGGCGGGCAACTTCTGTTTTCGCTACTTGCCATCGTCGTGTTGGTGGGCGGTTTTTTCCTGATATATCGTCGTCTGGTGTCACGTCCGGCGGTGGTGCCGGTGCGTCGGCGCTGGCTTTGGTCACCGCTTGCCCTGCTTTTTTCGGGTGCGCTCTGCCTTGTAGGTATGCGCGGAGGTCTCAACGCGATTCCAATAACCCAGAGTGCCGCCTTTTACTCCACTTGCACCATGCTGAACGATGCGGCGGTAAATCCCACGTGGAACCTGATGTGCAGCTTTTACGATTTTGGGGATGTCGACCCCGACCGCTACAGTTTCATGGAGGATGCCGAAGCGGAGGCTGTTGTCTCCGATGTGCGCCAATATGGAAAGGACACTGTTGTCTCCGTTTGGGGCGGGAAAAAGGTTAACATTGTCTTTATCCTGTTGGAAAGCTGGTCGGCCGATCTTATAGAGACCCTTTCCGGCACACGTGGTGTTACCGACTGCTTCCACTCGTTGGAGTCAGAGGGGCTGCTGTTCACCCGCTTCTACTCGAACGGTCACCGCTCGCAGCAGGCAATGGCCAGCCTCTTCAGCGGTTTTCCGCCGCTGCCCATGTATGACATCACGGATGATTTCTCAAAATACAGCCGCTTGCCATCCCTTGCCGCTGACCTGAAGAGGGCCGGCTACCACACCTCGTTCTATTTCGGCGGGAACCTGGATTACGGCAACATCCGCTCCTATCTGCTCCATTGCGGTTTTGAACGGATGGTGGAGGAGAAGGATTTGGACCGCAGGCTTCCGCGTGGCAAATTAGGCATCCATGACCAGTATCTTTTCGACATACACCATGCCGCTTTGAACTCGGAGCGGGAGCCTTTCATGAGCGTGCTTTTCACCTTGAGCTCCCACAGCCCTTATGACCAGCCGCGTCTCCGAGAGGTCGGCGTGGTGCCCATAAGCCATGAGGAGACCCCCTTCCTGAATTCGGCCCGATACTGCGATTATTTTCTCGGACGTTATTTTGAGTCGGTGCGGGGTGAGGCATGGTATCCGAACACACTGTTTGTCATCATGGGGGACCACAGCCATCCCACCCATCTGGGCACAAGGAACCTGACGCCCGAATACCAGCATGTCCCGTGCCTTCTCTATGGGGAGGTGCTGCCCGCCTGCCTGCGCGGGAAAAAATGCGACCGTGTCGTTTCGCAGGTTGATGTTGCCATTTCGCTGCTGCGCCAGCTCGGTTTGGATGCCTCCGCCTATGGCTGGGGAAAGGACATGTTCCATCCGTATGCGCCGCAGTACGCCTATTTTGAATCCTATACGGGCTCAGGGTGGATCCGTCCGCAGGCAGCATACGTGGGTGAGCAGACAGGTGAGGGATGGCACTCCACCTTCTATGGCGACAATTTACATTATAATATTGTGGAAAAGGAAAGCAAAGCCTATCTCCAGAAACTCTACCGGTGGTATTGTCACTGAACGGAGGCTGTCTCCGTGGCCGCGTCGGATGGGGCTCCTATCGCACGCTTAAGTATGCGTTCGCTGATGCCTGTATGCCAGTTCACGTAGTTGCGGCAGAGTTGTCCTGTCTTCTGCAGCAGCGTCTCGTCTGATGTGAGATTGCTGAAGGTCTCCTTCAGCTCCTTGCTGTTGTGCACACAGAAGGCGCCGCCCCAGTCGACAAGGTCGCATGCCTCCTTGAAATGGCCGTATTTCGGACCGAAAATAATCGGGAGTCCGAAGGTGGCAGCCTCCAAGGTGTTGTGTATGCCCCGTCCGAAGCCGCCGCCGATGTATGCGACCTGGGCATATTGGTAAAGCGTCTTAAGCAGCCCCACGGTGTCGATGACCAGCAGGCGTATGCCGGAAAAATCCCGTTTGTCGCGGGCTTTCGCATCGGAATATTTTATGCTTTCGATATCCTGAAACAGTTGTGCGATGGATTCAATACGTGCCGGACTGACTTCGTGCGGGGTGAGGATCATTGAATAGCTTGTGTCGGCAAGCAGCTTGTGAAGAATCTGCTCGTCAGGTTCCCATGTGCTTCCGGCAATGATTACGCGGCGTCCTTCGCTGAAACGGCGTACAATCTCATTCTCCTGAACCTCACGGACGGTCTCCAGCACGGTGTCGAAGCGGGTGTCGCCATAGACCTCGCACTGCATTATGTTATGGTGCTGCAGCAGGTGTCTCGAATCTTCGTTCTGAACAAAGAGGAAGGTGATCTTGCGCAGCTGCCTGAGAAACCATTTCCCGTAAAAACGGAAGAAATACTGGTCCGGACGGAAAATGGCCGAAACCACATAAAAGGGGATTTTCCGTCGGTAGGCCTCACGGATATAGTTAAACCAGTATTCGTATTTTATGAAGAAAATGTATTGTGGATGTACAATGTCAAGAAAACGCTTGGCATTGTATGGCCTGTCCAGAGGCAGGTAGAAGATGTAGTCCGCCTTGTCGTAGTTACAGAAGTGCTTGTACCCTGACGGGGAGAAGAATGTCAGCAGCACCTTGTATTCGGGGTGGTCACGTCTTATCCTTTCAATCAGCGGTTTGCCCTGCTCAAATTCCCCGTAAGTTGATTTGCATCCGCAGTGCTGCAAAAATGTACTGCCGCCCAAGTTTCCAGGATTTGGCCTTGTCGTTGGTGATGGCCATCAGATGGATGCCAAGTCCGTACAAAAAAATGCCTATGTTATACAACAGCTTCATTACCTGAAATAATAGGTGTCCTGATCCTCTTTCTTATACAAAGGGATAATCCATCCCGCCTTTAATCCGATCCAAATGTCAGTGAATCTTCTGTCATCCTGACCCATCAGGGAGAAGTCCCATTCGCGCTGCCGTTTCGAGAAGCATTCCGTCGCCTCCAAACCGATGTAGAAGCAGTTGTACTTGGTTTTGGACAGATGCACGTAGCCCACGAACTGGTAGAGGCCGAATCCGCCCGTCAGCCTGTCATACCCCTTCTTGTAATCGCCGCTCAAGGCCGCCACACGATTGTCAGGATTCTTGATATAGATATACCTTTGGCTATAAGCTGCCCCGATTTTGGCCTGTATGCCGGAATTCCGGTGGTCCTGACTGATGGGGAAAATCTTTCCCACAGCCAGCCGGAGACTCCACATCCGCATGTCCACATCAATGTCGGCAGGCTGGCCGTCCCCGTCCATTATTGAGCCTGTGCTGTTGGTGATCAGTCTGAACAGTGAGTCCGTCCCCTTGACTTTTCCGGAGAAATAATAGTTGAATCCGGTTTCAAAACTCCAGTTGGATTTGGTCTTCAAACCGAGGTCGGCCCCTACACCCATGAATCCGGTGGTCTCCTTAAAGAGGTCGGCATACGGGAGGGAATAGCTGTAGTTGGCGGCTGTGTACACCATCATGCCGGCGGAATCCGTCTTTGAAACCCGCATCTGGAGTTGCGCGGGGAGAGGTGAGGTGCCGGCAAGCAGCAGGCTGCCGAGAATCAGTCTCCTTAAAGTCTTCATGTGGGACATTTGCATTTAACCTTCAATAATCCGGTGCACTTTTGCAAGAATCTCCGCCTCCTTTTTCCTGGCATCCTGCTCCAACTTGGAGGCCTGTGCCATGATTTGCTCCACAAATTCCTTGTCTTTCAAGGAAGAGGCATTGATCTTGACATTCAGGAAAGCTCCCATGACGGCGGAACGGGCGCACAAGGCTCCTACGCCGGCGTCCGAGACCGAGTTGGGGTTGCCGGTGTCAACCATCGCCTCGCAGATTTCAAATACCTCGAAGGATTTCTGCATGGTGCGGAACGGCACCTCTATGGCATATTTTGTCGCTGCCTGGATGGCCTGTGAACGGAGTGCCTTCTCCTCATCGTTCTTCTTCGGCATGCCGAAGGCGTCCATGATGCGGTTAAAGGAGCGTGTGTCCTCGTCCACCAGATGCAGAAGCTCGTTCTTGAGAGCCTCGCCCTTTTCCGCCCATACCGAGAATTCCTCCCAACGCTCGTCCCATCCGGGCTTGTGTGAGGAGAGGTTGGCCACCATCGTGCCGAGTGCGGCGCCGAGCGCGCCCATGTATGCGGAGATGGATCCGCCGCCGGGTGCCGGGCTTTCCGATGCGGTCTCGTCGGCAAATGCGGTGCAGGTCATGTCCACTAACTTCTCCTCCTTGTTGTCGGCTTCAATCAGGTATTCGATAACCTTTTCCTGTGGGTTGAATGGTTTCAGGTCGTCCAGACCCATCGACTTGACGGCGATTTTCACCATCTCGCTTTCGCTGATGCCGAGGGAGCGGTGCTGTTTTTTCAGGTAGAAGCGGGCGGCTTCGATCAGCACCTTCTTGGGTATAAGCCCCACGATTTCGCAGCCGGTGACGCGGATGCCGCGGTTGGCGGCGCAGCGGCACACCTCCTCGAAGGCCACATGCAGCGGCGTCACGGAGATATTGGTCAGGTTCATCGACACCTGGGCGATGCCGTATTCCCTGATGTACCAGCCGATGGCCTTGGTTGACTTCAGCGTGCCGGGAATCATTACAGGGTTGCCGTTCTCATCCTTGACAGCCTTGCCGGTGATGGGGTTGCCCTCCCGTTTGGGGCGGCCCTTCTCGCGCACGTCAAAGGCGATGGCATTCGCCCTACGGGTGGATGTGGTGTTGAGGTTGTAGTTTACGGCAACCAGGAATTCCCTCGCACTGACGGCGGTTGCTCCGGAGCGGGCAATCTCCTCGTCGTATTTGCAGGGGCCGAAGCAGGGCTTCCACTCCTGGCTTTCGATGCGCTCCTTCAGCGCCTCGTATTCGCCCTGACGGCAGTTGGCCAGGTTGCGCCTCTTCTCCTCGAAGGCGGCGTTCTCGTAGCAATATATGGGAATGTGCAGCTCGTTTGCGATGCGTTCGGCCAGTTTCCTGGCATAAACCACCACCTCTTCCATGGTGATGTCCGCAACAGGCACCAGCGGACAAACGTCGGTGGCTCCGAACCGCGGATGGTCGCCCTTGTGGTGACGCATGTCAATCAGTTGTTTGGCCTTCTTGACGCACTGGAAGGCGGCCTCACACACATCGTCCGGTTCACCGACAAAGGTGACAACGGTCCGGTTTGTGGTTGCGCCCGGATCCACATCCAGCAGTTTCACACCCTTGACTTTTTCAATTTCCGCCGTGATCTGGCGGATGACTTCCATGTCGCGGCCTTCGCTGAAATTCGGCACACATTCAATGATCTTTCTCATCTGAAATACGCTATGTTATTTTAAATAATTTATTTTCAATAATTTATAAAATACAATAAAGTTTATGCACAAAATGCAAAGGTAATTAAAAAAAAGATTACTTTTGCACGCAGAAAAAACAGAAATTGATGTTGGTGTTTGAAAATGTATCCCTGAAACCGTATAATACATTCGGTGTGGATGTTTCGGCGGACCGGCTGTTGGAACTCCGTACCGGCGGGGAGGTGGATTCGTTCCTTGCCTCAGGTTTTGATGCCGGCTCCTGCCTGATTTTGGGTAGCGGCGCAAACATTCTTTTCACGGGTGACTTCCATGGCACGGTGGCCCGCATTGCAACAAAGGGCATAAGGGAGATATCGCGCCAGGATGGTCGTGTGCTGCTGGAGGTTGCCGCCGGCGAGGTTTGGGACGATTTTGTGCGCCATTGTGTCGCGCAAGGCTATTACGGTGTGGAGAATCTGGCTCTGATTCCGGCTCAGGTTGGCGGTGCGGTGGTACAGAACATCGGTGCATACGGATGTGAGGTGAAGGATGTCGTTTCATCGGTGAGGGCGGTCTGCCTTAAGAGCGGTGAGGAACGTTCCTTTTCACGGGAGGAGTGCGGCTTCGGCTACCGGACAAGCCTCTTCAAGCGTCATCGTGGGGAATATATGGTGCGTTCGGTCCTGTTTTCCCTTTCGCTGGAACCGCTTTTCCACACGGAATACGGCGATGTGGCCGAGCGGCTGCGCCAGCGTGGCGGAACCACCATCTCGTCGGTTTACGAAGTCGTTTCGGAAATCAGGCGGGAGAAGCTTCCCGATGTGAAGGTGCTGGGCAGTGCCGGGAGTTTTTTCAGGAATCCGGTCGTTCCAGACGGAAAATGGCAGGAACTTCATGCCGCCTTTCCGCAGCTGAAGGGCTTCCCGGAAGGGGATGGGGTCAAACTTTCAGCCGCACAGCTGATAGATTCTCTCGGCTGGAAAGGTTACCGTTGCGGCGATGCGGGCGTGCATGTGCGGCAGGCTCTTGTACTTGTCAACTACGGGCGTGCCACCGGCGGTGAGATTCTGCAGCTGGCCTGCGATATCCGGGATTCGGTGGAGCAACGTTACGGCATGCGGCTGGAGGAGGAGGTGATAATAATATGATGATGTTTGATAAGGATAAAAAATGGTATGTCGGACGCACCCGTGCCCGGCAGGAGAAGAAGATAAAACTTAGGCTGAACGACCTTGGGGTGGAAAATTACATTCCGCTCCGTCAGGAGGTGCATGTCTATGCCAACGGCCGCCGCAAGAAGGTTGAGGTGCCGCTTCTGCCCAACCTTATGTTCATCCGTGTCGAGCCTGATTCGCGTTTCGCTCTGCTGGCCCAGCTGGGCGGATTGTGGATGCAGTATGTCGTGGACCGCTTCACAGGCTCCTCAATGGTGGTGCCTGACAAGCAGGTGGAGGATTTCATCCGGCTGGTGGAGTCCCGTGACGCCACTTTGAACGTTGAGGATCTGCATCTGCGCAAGGGTGACAGGGTGTGCGTCAAGGATGGCGCGTTTGCCGGACTGGAGGGGGAGTGCCTTGAACTTCGCGGCAAAACGCGTGTGGTTGTCCGCATTGAAGGGCTGACCGTCCTTTCGGTGGAGGTGCCGGCAAAATATCTGGAGAAAACTGGAAAATAGTGGGATTGCGGACTGTTGTGGTGTGTCGGGTGTCGCTTACTGTTCAATCGGGTTCCCCTGGTAGTATTGCAGCAGTCTGACGGCAAGTGCGGCAGTGTATTTGGTCTGCAGCATTGTCTGGGTGGCGTTCAGCAGGTTGTTGTCGCTCACCACAAGCTCCACCGCACTCTTCAATCCCAACTTGTACTGCTCCTTTATCAGGTCGTGGCTGGTCTCCGCTGCTTTCAGCTGCAGCAGCGCCTGGCTGTATTGGCTCTGTGCGGCCATCGCGTCGTTGTACAGCCCCTCGATGGTGCTGAGAAGATCCTTTTCCATCGCGGTTTTGTTGAGGGCGGCGTTCTGCCTGTTAAGCTGGGCCTTCTGCACATTGGTGCGGGTCTGCAGCCCGTTGAAGATGGGAATGCTCAGCGAAAGGCTGACGCTTTCGTTCAGGTTGTCGCTTATCTGATTGCTGAAACTCTCGTCCGAGTCGAACCAGTTGCCTGTGCCGACGCTTGCCGAAAGTGAGAGCGAGGGGAAATAGCCTCCGGTCGCAATCTTCCGGTCCAGTTCGGCCGATTCCACATTCAGCTGCTGCTGGCGTGCCGAGGGAAGATTCTGCAGCGCCCGGTCGTAAATGAACTGTTTGTCGGGCAGAGCCGCTAAAATATCATCCTCATTTACAGGGACGGCTACAATGTCAATGTTGTCGTTGATGCCCAACTCCAGCAGCTGCTTCAGCTGCAGGACCTGCTCCCTTAACTGGTTCTCGCCGAGAACAAGCTGGTAGCGGTCCCTGCTGTACTGCGCCTCAACCTGCGCGTGGTCGCTTTGGGAGATTGCTCCGGCCTTCAGCTTCTGCTCCGAAAGGTCCAGCTGCGCCTTGGAGGAGGCGACGCTTCCCTCCAGTGCGGTCACCGATTCCTTCAGGTAGGCTATCTGCATGTATGAGCGGATGATGGAGAGGTCGGTGTTGAAAACAGTGTTCTCCTTCTCCACCTCCTGTATCTGCACGTTCAGCTCGTTCTGCTTTATGCTGTTGTACTGTTTCAGCCCGTTGAAGAGCCTCAGGCTTGCCCCGACGTTGTAGCGTGCGTTCACCGTGTTGTCCGACATGTATTCGTTCATGGAGTTCCTCACATTCTGCCGGTTCAGTCCGACGGAGGTCGAGGCTGTGACGGAGGGGAACAGCGAGGCGACACTCTGTTTTTTATTCAGTTCGCTCTCCTGTATCCGCAGGTCCGCCTGCCTGATCTGGATGTTGTTGCTGTGCGCATAGTCAAGACACTGTTTTAGCGACCATTGCTGTCCCTGGCCATTGGCGGTCGCACCGATGGCAAACAGGCATAAAATTAGGATAGTGTGTTTGTTTTTTAAAATCATGGATGACAAAATTTTTGCCCAAACTTTGCAAAAATTGTGCCGTAATTTTCTTGTTTGTAAGGAGGTTTATTTGGTCTATGTCTAATTTGCAGGATAGGGAATACTAGGTGTTTTTTTCGCAAAATCCTTCCAAATTCTGCGGAAAAAGTTGGGGATACGATGCCAAAATAAGGTGGTTTTCGGCGGTGAGACTGTCAGTAAGTTGTGTTAATATTTGATTTCCAATATTAAAAAAATTATTATTTTTTAAGAAAAATATCTTAATAATAAGTAAATTTGCATTAAAATAATTCAGTTATGATGAAGCAAACGAAACGGCTATGGATAACATTCTTAATTAGTATGGGTGTCTTATGTGCGTCGGCACAGGAGGTGGATTACATTGTTTCCGGCCATGCTTGTGACCGGAACGTGCGGACGGGCATCCCATTTGTCCGGGTTTCGCTGCTGGATGCGGTTGACAGCAGTGCGGTTTATTCTTGTCTGAGTGACGGAACGGGATACTTCGTTTTTTCCCATGTGAAACCGGGAAACTATCTGCTGAAAATAAGCTCCTTGAATTACAAGACGTTATTGGTCCCATTGGAGGTTATGCGGCACCGTATGCTGGACACCTTGTGGATGGATACCGACCCTTATTCCCTGAAAGCCGTGACTGTGAAGGAAAAACGTCCGATCTATACGGTAGATGGCGAAAAGAACATCTACAATGTGAAGGAGGACCCGAGTGTGCAGGCCGGGACGATGGCGGACGCACTACAGCAGGCGCCCGGACTGGAGGTGGATGTGGAAGGGAACGTTTCGCTCCGCGGAATGTCGGACGTTGAAATCCGCATCAACGATGAGCCTTCCCATCTGACAGCCATCACATTAAAACAATACCTGAAAAGTATGCCGGCGAGCATGGTGAAACGGATTGAGGTCATTCCCAATCCTTCGGCCCGCTATGCCTCTTCAGGAGGCGGCATCGTGAACATCGTGACCACCTCCCCAGTCAACAGTAGCGAGTTCCTTTCATTCGGAACAGGCGTGGCCTCCCTGCCCTATGTGCTGCCGTGGATTACCTATGTGTATTCCAAGAAAGATTTGAGCCTTAATGTTTTCGGAGGGTGTAACTATTATTTTTCGGATGCCACTGAAAGCGGATACCGGCACATCCTCACGGAGGAGAAGCTGCCGTACAGTGAGGACAGTTACAGTTTCACCCACAAGGAACGCAACTGCAACGCCTTTGTCGGATTCACCCTTGCCAAAGCCGTGGACAGTATCTCCACCCTGATGCTGTATGCTACGGGTTTCCCAGGAAAAAGCGTCCGTGACCGGCAGACGGAAAATCTGCGCAGGGAGTTTGTGCTGCTGCCTCCCGAATATGCCTTCAGCCAGCTTGAAAGTGCCTCTACCATCGGTTTAAGAGGCAACGGAGGGTTCATGTACCAGCGCCGTCTCTCCGGCGGACGGAGGCTTACCGGAAGAGGCGGTGCCAATGCCTCCACATATAGCCTTCCATCTGAACAGCAACGCATTTTCGAAACGCTTCCCGAAAAGGATGTCCATCTCCGTCTGGATGCGGCCAGACGCAGCATCGGCACCAATCTGTCGGTAGATTATATTCATCCTTGCCACAACAAGGCGGAGTGGGATTTGGGCGCCTCTTTCCAGTACAATTACCAGACAGACCTTAAAGATTACAGCATCAAGGAAAATACGGAAACGGATTTCCATGCCGATACGGTCCGTTCATTTCATTCGGAATTCCATACATCCCAGTCGGCCTTGTACACCACCCTGCAACAACAAGTATGGAAACTGAAAGTCAAGGCGGGTCTGAGGATGGAATGCCAGAACCTCAGGGGTCTGTACCCGTCGGATCCCTCTTTTGACTTCAGCCGGGATTACCTTTCACTGCTGCCATCGCTGCACTTTTCCTATCAGACCCCCAATCATCACCATGCCTTTACCATGAGTTACACCCGTCGTTGCACGCCGCCCGGAGTGGCGCAGCTTACCAGTTTTGTAATCTATGACTTGGAAAGCTTCAGCGTGGGGAATCCGGAGCTTTCCAAGGCCTTTAACCATCAGTTGGAGGCGGGATGGACAAGGTATTTCACCCATGCTTCGGTTGGGCTGAACGCCTACTATCGTGCCACCCGCAATGAGATCGGAAATCTGAGTGATGTGGTTTATTCTGATTTTCTTGGACGTATTGTAAGCTTTACCCAGGATGTCAATATTGGGGATGCACGCAGGACGGGAGGGGAACTGAACCTGACCTACAGGCCCAAACCTTTCCTGATGTTCCGTGTATACGCCCGTCTGTTCGAGGATGACTACAGCTACCGTTTCCGTGCCGGTGAAACGTTGGAACGTAGGATGCTGTCCGGTGCTGTCAGGGCGAATGTTTGGGCCAAATGGAAGATTTTCGAGTTGTTTGCCTCAGGCAATTTCATCACGGCGACCCAGGGCCTGCTCTATGAGAGAGCCTCCAACAAAAGCATTGACTGCGGCATGAGTGCGGACCTGTTCAGGCATCGCATGAGCATATATGTCAATGCGAAGGATATCTTCAATTGGAACAGGACGGTCAAAACGGGCAACAATCCGTACTATGCATACCAGTCCACATCGGATTATGTAAGCCGCTACCTTGCCGTGGGACTGACTTTCCGGTTCGGGAAGATGGAATTGGAACGCCAGGCCAGGAAGGGCGGAACCTTGGATGAAAATAATATGTAGAAAGGAAATAATGATAATTCCCTATTCGTTGCGCAGGGTGTGCAGCAGCACTTCGCCCACCTTCTGCAGGGTGTTGCGGTCGATGTTCTGGAGATTGTCCTCAAGCGTGTGCCATTTCGGGTTGAATCCCGTGCCGCTCCCATCGTGATATTCGATTATGTCAATCACCGGGATGCGTGTCATCTTGTTAATGTAAAGATGGTCGTCGATGATGGGGGCGGTAACTTTGCGGCTGAAGACAGGGGCGTAGCCCAGTTGCGCCGCCGCGTTCCATACCCGTTCCATGATGTCGCGGGCATAATAGTCGGAGGTTCCCTCCTTGCAGAAGACCGCGTTCTCTCCCCCTACCATGTCAAGCAGCACGCCGAAACGTGCGCGGTAGCCGGGAATGTGCGGATGCTGTGACCAGTATTGCGAGCCGAGGCACCAGTCGTCCTGGATGCCTGATTCCTCATCCTGCGGAGCTCCGTAATCCTCCACATCGAAGCAGATGAGGTCGATGCCGTTCTGCGGACGGTTTAGGGAAAGCTGGCGGGCGCTTTCCAGCAGCACGCCGATACCGCTCGCGCCATCGTTGGCGCCGTCAATCGGGGTGCGGTGGTTTGCCGGATTGGGGTCGTGGTCGGCGTAGGGGCGGGAGTCCCAATGGGCGGCGGCGAACACGCGCCTGTCCGACTGCGGGTTGAAGCTGCCGATGATGTTTTTTGCCTTCAGCATTGTGCCGTCGTATGCGCGTACAGTGAACTCCTGCACATATACCGTGTCGCAGAAGCTGCGTAAGGTTTCAATGATGTACCGGCTGCAACGGCGGTGCGCCTCCGTGTTGGGCACTCTCGGGCCGAAAGCGCACTGGGCCGCGACATAGGCGTATGCCGAATCGGCGTCAAAGGCGGGACGCTCCACCGGTTTGGTGGATGTCTCCGCAGGCTGGCTCTCCTGCCGGGAACGCTGGCATGCGGCCATGCAGAGCAGGCCGCATGCGATAATGATGGACAGGTTGCTGCAAATATGGTTCATGATTCCAAAATTAAGGCTGCAAAAGTACAATTTTTGTCGGTAGCATCGGGATGTTTGACGGAAAAAATGGTTGTTTGTTTTTGGAAAAAACATAATTTCAGCATGTTGAAATAAATTTATTTTTTTTGGGAAGGATGGATGGTTTGTATAAAAAAAATATTAGTACTTTTGCAAAGTCATTTTCGGGTGAAACGGCAAACACGGTCCGTCGTCGCATCCGTCGGATTATTCAGGACCTAAATTAAAAATTGTAGCATTATGGGCGTAACAGAAAAAACTTTAACAGCACTTAACGGAATTCCTTTCGGAAACATGATCGGCGCACCGCTGTCGGCCTGCATCCAGGCACAGCAGGAGGCTGCGGTCACCACTGTCGATTTCATCCGCAGTGTGGGTCTGAACACGAAAACCACCAAATCCATCGAGAAGGTGAAGGGTGAGGACGGCAAAGAGAAGGAAGTGGAAGTCGAAATTGAAGAGAATGAGGCGATTTATGTCTATTTCAATTTCGTGCAGAACGGCCGCAAGGTTAACATCAGCGTGCCGCTGCTGACCATCCTGCCGATACCCTACATCGCAATCAACACGGTTGACATCAGTTTCAAGGCCACTGTGAACGGGACTGAAAGTTCCTCATCCACATTCTCAAGCTCGTTTGAAAAGAACAAGGAAACCACCACTAAAAAGGCCGGTCTCGGTTGGTTCAAGGCAAAGTCCACCAATATGAAGACCACCATCTCCACCAAACGCGACTCATCTTCCACGAGGGAATCCAACTACAGCATCGAGGCCACTATAGATGTGGCGGTGCATGCCTCCCAGGATTCGATGCCGGCCGGCATGTCGAAGGTTCTTGAGCTTTTGGGCAGTGCCATGGACATCTGCGATCCCAACGGCGAACTGACGGTGAACGAGACCGAGTTCGTGGTTGAGAAAAAGGAGGACAAGGCTGAACTCATCGTCTCCTACAAGACACCGCAGGGATTGTATGTTACGGACAGTTCGGTCAAGGTTCTGAAGTCAGGCACCACGGAAGTTGAGCTGAAAACCAAGACGGATACCGAAAAATACTATGAGCTGACAGAAGGAAACTATACCGTAAAAGGTGGCGATTCCAAAGAAATTCCTATTGTTGTCAAGGTTGCAAAACAATAACGGGTTATGGCAAACAGTATTGACGAAACCCCCAATACCGTCGCGACCAATGCCCTGAATGCCATTCCTTTCGGATCTGTTATCGGGGCTCCGCTCTCGGCATGTATTGAGGCACAGACCAAAGCGGCCCGCTCCTCCTGGGAGTTCATCAAGGAGGTGGGGCTTATGGAATCGGAAGACGGCAACAAAAAGGCGGTGTATGTCAGTTTCGAGTACCGTCGGAACGGCAAAATCACCACCCTGAATGTGCCGCTGCTTACCATTGTACCCATTCCTTACATTGCCATCAAGGACATAGACATCGCCTTCAAGGCCAGCATTTCGGCCTCATCTTCCTCCTATACGGAGAACAAGCAGAGCACTGCGGTCGATTTCGGCACGAAGGTGTCCGGAGGGTTTAACTACGGTTTCGCCCATGCCAAGATGGAGATGAGCATCAACGTCTCCAGCAAGAAGGACTCCACCTCCACCCGCGATTCAAAGTACAGTGTGGAATACACTATGGACGTGGCGGTGAAGGCCGGACAGGACGATATGCCTGCCGGCATGTCGAAGGTGCTGGAAATCCTCAACGAATCCATCGACTCCGTCCCAAAGGGCGGCGAACTGCAGCTGTCCGAACAGGAGGTCACCATGAGCGGCGGCCAGGCCGGTCTGTACATCACCTACAAGAACGAGGAGGGGTACTACGACCCGAATGCCGTTTCGCTTATGGACGGGAACGGGCGTGTTGTTAACAAAACCGACTACAGTCTCATTATTGACGACCCCGGTGTGGTTTGCATTGTAAAAAAGGAGGGCACCTATACCGTCAAGGCCGGAAGTCTGGTGAAAACCCTTCAGGTGAACGCCGGGCAGTAACTGTAACCTTTAAAAACAATCGTTATGCCTAAAAATAGAAACGCCGAGAATCCGGCGGCGGAGCCGGATAACAATAACACTACTCCGCCGGAGGAGACCACAGTCACGCCGTCGGATCCTGAAACTCCGACCGATCCTGCAACTCCTCCGACTGACAACACGACACCTCCGGCCCAACAACCGACGGAAAAACCGTCCGACGAGTTGGACAACATTCTGGATAAGGGCGACAAAATCGTGAGCATCGCTGAAAAGACCAAGAACCTGTTTGTGCCGGAGGGTGAGGACATGCATGCATCGTTAAAGTCGGTTACTGCCGATGTGGGCATCATCAAAAATGCCATGGATACGATGGAGAACATCTCCTTCGACAAGCTGATCAGCGGCCCGCTGGATGCCTGTGTGAAGGCGCAGAGCGAAGCGGCCAAGTCAACGCTCGAGTTCATCCGCACTGTCGGTTTGAAGGAGAAGAACGGCACGCAGTATGTGGCGACGGTGGTCTTCACGTTTGTCCGTGGCGGCAAGACCTGCACCATGAACATCCCGCTCATCTCCCTTGTTCCGATTCCCACGCTGGCCATCGAACAGATGACTTACAAGTTCAAGGTGAAGATCGACTCCACTTCGGTGGTGGGAGTCACCTCCGAAAACTCCAACCAGTCTTCATTCAATGTTAACATTCCGTTCCCGGGCAGTGAAACCCCAAACCAGACGGGGAGCACGACGTCTGCTGCGCCTGCGACTCCTCCGACACCTCCGAAGGATGGAACCCAGCCTCCGGTGGAGAACGGGGACGATGAGGAGACGAATAAGAAGAAACCTGCCGGAAAGGATGCCGCCAATGGCAAGCCGCAGAAGTCGGATGTCAAGGCAGTCACGGATGACTTGAGCAAGAAGGTGCTTTTTGGCGTCTCATATTCCTCGAAAAAGGATTCGAAAGCCACGCAGTATTCAAAGTACAGCGTGGAGACCAACATGGACATCGACATCACGGTGGGCAAGGAGGACATGCCTGGCGGCATCTCCAAGATGCTCGAAATCCTTAACGATTCGGTGGAAATCACCGATCCTAACGGAGTGCTGACCGTCACATCCGAGAAGGTCGCGCTCGAAAACGGCAAGGCAATCGTGAAGGCGAGCTTCAAGAACGAGGATGGAATCTATGACTGCTCCAGAATCAGGTGTACAGGCCCCGCGACTGTTAAAATCGTCAACAACGTGGAGGTGGCGCAGCTTGTGTTCACAACGGCTGGCATATACACCGTCAGTGCCGGAAACAGGAACATCGTCGTGGATGTTGTGGCGGGAGCCGCACAAACAGCAACAGCTACCACAACCAATACAGAAAAAGAGGAGGAATAGACAATGGCAGAATTGAAGGATATAATCGATGCGGTGCTGCGCGACACGGTAAGGGCGCAGCACCAGACAAACATGTACACCCAGATGTTGGCCGAATCGTACCAGCAGGGCGGAAAATTTTTCGGATTGAACCTTCCTGGTGCCGCCATCGGGGAGTTGTCCCTTGACTTCCGTTTTGCGGTGAAGGGCGACCTGACCTACAAGGAGGAGGAAAATGTAAATTACAGTAACATCAACTTCCTGCTCCGTAAGGTGGCGTCGGAGTGCACCACGCTGCTGCTTAAGACGTTTGTGAGGACCGTCCGGGGAAAAATGGCGGACTATAAGGAGGAGTTCGGCTTTATCGACACTCTCGAACAGAACCGTCCCTTCACCGAACGTCTTACAAAACGTTTCTCATCAATTCTTATTGAACGTTCCGCCACCCTGACGGATGAGAAGAGCGGACAGCCTTCCCCCGATGCGGTCACTTCGGTGGTACTGTCGGTGGCGGATGAGCAGATTTTGGACCATGAGGATTTGATAGATCTTTTTGCAAAGCCGGGGAACGAAAAACTCCGTCAGACAATTCACTCCGAATTTGAGCGTGTGCTGAAAAAGGATATGGACGACCTGATCCGCGAGAATACGGTCGGCAACATGAAGAACCGGCACAGGCTCGGTTCGCTGAATGTCGAGATGGATGCCGCTGAGCTTTCACAGCTTCCCGAATCAGCCATCCAGCAGTTCCACATCAAGGTGTATCCGCAGGCGTTGCAGAAAAATGATAAGGAGGTATAGCCATGGATGAGGATTTGATTGGATTGTCGGATATGCTAAAGGCGGCAATGAGCGCCGCCATCGACGCGGACAAGGAGGCTGCCGAAAACTATTATTCGGCGCTTAAGGAATATGCCTACAAGAAGGACGCCAATGGGAAAGTGGACAGCAACAGCCTTGATTTCTTCAAGATGGACATCACAGATGCTGAAGGCGGTGTCCAGACGGTCTCCATCCCCAAAATCTCCATGATGCCGATGCCGCTGCTACATATCACCGAGGCGAGTTTCGACATTGAGGCCGATTTGGAGCTCAACGAGTCTTCGGACAAAAAGAATGACGAATCTGTAAAAGGCGAACTGAAAGAACCCACCGCAAAGCGTGTGCCTACGGCAAGTGAACTTCAGAAGATGCAGCTGCAGCTGCGACTGAGACGTGCTACCGCACGGCCGGTGGCGGCTGTAGCGGCCACAGGTAGCGGGGAGGCCTCTTCCAGCAGCAGCCAGTCGGCCGAGAAGAGCATGAAGACCAACCTGAAGATTTCTGTCAAGATGGAACAGTCGGACCTGCCGGCCGGATTGGGCGTGCTGCTGCAGACCATAGCGAACAATACAAAAATTGAAACCAGGTAAATATGAACCAGACGAACCAACAAGGCCAGAAATCGGGACTGAAATGCCCGCAGTGCGGAAATTTCATCGAGACATCGGTAACGGAGCTGCTGCATGCCCAGGGGCTCCGCTGTTCCCATTGCAACCTGCTGCTCACCATAAACCGGCATGAGTCCAGGCAGGCAATGGAGATTCTGCAAAAGGTGGAGGATGCCTCCAAGAATCTGGAGAAGGCGAGCACTTTCAAACGTTAAACCATTTTTGCCATGGGAAATCAAAATGAATATGTGCAAAGCGGAACGGAGCTGGTGCAGACCGCCAATGCGGCCCTGCAGTCCATCCCGTTCGGCAACCTTATAGGCGCACCGCTGGAGGCGTGTGTCAATGCACAGGCGCAGGCGGCCAGGACGACCTACGAGTATATCAGCGAGGTCGGTTTCGACGTGAAGTCGGAGTATGAGTGGGAGGCGCGCACGGTGAGCTTCACCTTCATGATGGAGGGTGTGATGAAACAGATCACCGTGCCGTTGCTGACAATTCTTCCCCTGCCATATCTGCAGATCGACACAGTTGACATTTCGTTCACGGCTGATGTCTCCGTCAATTCGGAGGGCAAGATGATGGCCAAGGTCTCGAACGCCACCGACTCCGAGGCGGTAAAGCAGTCCTCGTTGAATTTCCAAAGCCAGATCGGCATTGACATCAAGGCCTCCTCGGCCGGGAACATGCCGGTCGGCATCGCAAAGCTTCTTGACATTTTGGGCAACAGCTGCATCGAAGTGGTTGAAGTGGAGGAGGAAAAGGATGAGGAGGAAGAGGAAGGTGAGGCTGATGCGACCAAGGACATGCCGAAGGATGATAAACCCACAGGTGGTGCGGCTGGGGTAAAGGAACCCAAGGAAAGTTCCACTACGGATGACAAGTCCAAAGATGGTGGGTCTGACGTTGTGAAAGAGGGTAAAATGTCGTCCACAAGTACGACAAAAGAACAACTGTTCAATGTCGTGCTTGACAAAAAGCCCTCCAAGAGCCAGTTGGCCAAAGTTGTGGCGGCCATCGTCTCCAGCTCTGGCGGCATAGTCACTGAGGAGAGTGTGATGAATGCCATCCAGAACTCCACCAATATGACAATCCTGACTTCAGTCAACGTGCTTGTGGCCGACAAGGTTATTGCGGCTGCGGCGGCAGTTGGCGGCAAACTTAGCAAAAGACCAATCTGATAATGGCGGGAAAGGATTCGGACAACATTAATGATGCCATCCAGGCATCAGGGATGATCCCATTCGAGTCGCTGCTGGGACAGCCGCTCTCCGCGTGCGTTACGGCCCAGAAGCATGCGGCGGATGTCATGTGGCAGTATCTGCGTGACGTTGCCTTCCGCCACCATGCGGGCGATGAGGACCGTCTGGAGGCGATAAGCGTTGTTTTCGGTTTTGTCTCCGGAGGCCGCATGTGCAGGCTTTCAATTCCGCTGCTTGCACTTATACCGGTACCGTATCTGCAAATCCAGGATGTGACGCTTGCCTTCAAGTCGGATGTCACCGCCACTGCCGAGGGTAAGCTTGTCGGTAAGATTGCCAATGAGTCCTCGGTCACCAGAACATCGAAATTCAATTACCAGAGTAATATAAAGGTGAACCTGAAGGCCTCCGCGGGCAATATGCCGGCGGGGCTGGCCAAAATCCTTGAGTTGTGCGGTAACAGCTGCTTTCTTGTGCAGGATGTGCCGGACAAGCTGCCTCCGATGTCGGGTAGTGGTTGCAGTCCGATCACCCTTGAGGAGATGGTGGATGGGATTAACCGGTTCAGTTCGCAGATGTCAAATGCCAACCGGCCGGGAATTCTCGGAGTCCATGTGAACTGGAGCCGTCCCTACCAGGCGCAGCGCCCGCATGTTGTCTATAATGTTGATGATTTTGAGCTGCTTTCAACCATTCTGTCAGCATTGCTTTGGAGAAAGTACAACGGTCCCATCAAACTTTACACCGACAACATGGCCTTCGCCTTCTACCGCAAACTTGGAATGCTCCAATTGTGGGACGGTGGCGTGGACAGCCGCACATTGGAGAGCATCCCCTCCAGCATTGAGCCGTCAATATTCTGGGCTGCCGGCAAACTATTTGCCATCAAGGCGGAGAAGAGCCCGTTCGCCCTTATCGATACCGACCTACTGTTCTGGAGAAGCATGACTGATATTGAGCGCAGGAGCCTTATCCTTTCGCTGCACAGGGAGCCGTTGGACCAGTATTACTGCTATCTGGACTTCAATGTCCTGAAAAAGAGGAAGGGTTATAAGCCGCATCCTGCCTGGGATTGGAACGAGCTGCCATGCAACACTGCGTTCTCATATTTTAACCATCCGGCGTTCCAGAGCGCATACGTGGAGGCGGCCATCGATTTCATGACCGACAACAAGGAGCGTCCGATGGAGATGGTGACCCAGATGGTCTTTGCCGAGCAGCGCATCTATGCCATGACGGCCAAAAGGATGAAGATTCCCATCCGCACACTGTTGAAGGACGCGAAGCAGCAGGAGCAGGGAGGCGTGACCCATGTTTGGGGCAACAAGCAGGTTGCGAGGGACAATGCCGATTCGAATGTGATGTTGTGCAGGTCGCTGCTGCAGAGCATACGGAAGAATTTCCCCGAGTTTGTGTTCTCGGAGGAGCTGCAGAGAAGGTTCAAGAAGTATTCTTCGGAACCAGATCCGTAAAACTGATATTTGAAACCAAATAATTGCGGCGGTTTTGTTCTGGGACAGCGGACATAAAAAAGTCTATCTATGGAATGATGAGGAATGAAAATTCCGGATATGAAACGCATGTTCCATCTTTTATTGTTATTTCTGCCACTGACGGTTGTTGCGCAGCAGAACTACATCCCATATTACCAGGCTGTTGCCAAGGCGGAGGTATGCGTGAGCCAGCGCCGGTATGACACTGCTATGTCATTGTATAAAAGCGCCCTTTCCTCTGTGGAATATCCACATAACAAGGATATCCGGAATGCGTATGTATGTGCCGCAATCCTGAACGACACAAACTTTCTTTTTGACACGCTGTCGCCATATTTTGGCCGCATAAGTGTTTCCGCATTGTCAAAACTCCCGCTCTTTTCAAAATATGACTCCTTGCCTAAATGGAACCGTGTGAAAACCCTGTCCGACAGTCTTTTGTTAGTTAGCGAACAGTCAATCAATTGGGAATATGTCCGACTTATTGATTCCTTGAACCAGGAGGATCAGAAACCACGTAATAAACGTCTTCCATGGAAGATACACAATGTCAGGAAACGCGAGGAGGCATACCGTTACTGGCGTTTTATTGACAGTTCTGTCGCTGCGACCATGGACTCTCTTATTCTGCTGTACGGATATCCGTGCATGCAGAATACGGGTTACCGTTTCCGAAATGGCTACTCGTATCCGGTCTGCCTTTGGCACAGGGGAGACACTCTGTTTGCAAAAACGGAATATGAGGCGTTGTGTCAGGGGAAAATTTCGCCTGAAAACTATGCCAGGCACATTTCCTATATTATAATGGCGTCCAATGCGGACAGCCTCATCAAAAAAAAGGACGTTTTTTGCACCAATTTCATGCCGTATCCGGAGGATTCCGCCAATAAGATGCGTATTGACAGCAACCGGCGGCGGATTGGCCTGCCGTCATTGGATGAAGCGCAAGCTATGAGGGAATATTTTAGAAGCAATGAAAATCCGGGATTCATATTCGATGTTTCGTTTTGGGTGTCACCGAAGAGAAGACGGTTTGCCGTTTCTTTATTTCACTTTGCGCAATAATCGTTTCACACACCCGAAATAATAACAAAGTTTAGTCTCTATTCGTAGTTTATATTATTGACAAATAATAATATATGCCATTATGCAATTTGAATTATTGAAATTGCATAATTCATTTTGCATAATTTGAGAAAAAGTTTGTATCTTTGCAAAACGGAAAAAACGTGGCGCATGTTTTTGAAATATATATTAAAAGTTAATATAAATGGTTAAAAACGAGGATAATCCTTTTGTGGTGACGGGTCGGATAGACCCTGAATATTTCTGTGACCGCAAGGCGGAATCGGAAAGATTGGTGAAACTTCTGCTTAACGGGAACAATGTGGTGCTGAAATCGGACCGCCGCATGGGTAAGACGGGTTTGATACAATACTGTTTCGACAAACCTGAGCTGGAAGGGAAGTATTACACCTTTTTTATTGACATACTGCATACCACATGTCTGCAGGAGCTGGTTCATGAATTGGGCCGTGCGGTTTATGAGCAGATAATGCCGCGCGGGAAAAAAATGGCCCGACTGTTTTTGAAGGCATTGCATAGCCTCAACGGCAGCTTTGGCTTTGATGCCGTATCAGGCACACCTACCTTCAGTGTCGGTTTGGGGGACATTGAGCAGCCTGAATACACGCTGGAGGAGATTTTCCGCTATCTGCAGCAGGCAGACCGTCCATGTATTCTGGCCATTGACGAGTTCCAGCAGATAGGCAGGTATCCGGAAAAAAACATTGAGGCGTTGCTGAGGGGACACATGCAAAGGTCAGGCAACTGCCATTTTATTTTTGCAGGCAGTGAAAAGCACATGCTTGGGCTGATGTTTGACAGCCATAGCCGTCCGTTCTATAAAAGTGCCGACAATATGGATCTGGCTGCCATCCCGCGTGAGCTATATGTTGGGTTCATCTGCGAAAAATTCTCAGAAAAGAATCGTAAAATTGAGGCTGAAGTGGCGGGAACGGTGTATGACATGGTTGAGGGGCATACCTATTATGTCCAAAAAACTATGAACGGGGCCTTTTCCGATACTGCGCCGGGCGAGGTTTGCGGCATGGAGACGGTTATGGACTCGTTGCAGGCTGTCCTTGATGGCAATGAGAGCATGTACAAGGAGTATCTGTCAAAGATGACCTTGAGGCAGAAAACCCTCCTTTATGCCATTGCCGCAGATGGTTGGGCCTCGCAAATAACCTCCGCAGCTTTTGTGAAAAGGCACAAGCTGGCTTCCGCCAGTTCGGTGCAGGCGGCCATTAAGACATTGCTGGAGGAGGAGCTTGTCGTGGAGGAGGGCAGACGCTACCGTGTCAGCGACAGATTCTTCGCTTTGTGGATAAAAAGCAGGATGCTTTCCTCTCCGCTTGAATAATGCTGAAAGACATGTGTCAGGTATGAATCCGCATCCTCTTGAAAACGTGCGCGTAATCAGATTTACCGCAATGTTTGTATTCATTTTAAATGTTACAAATGTTGTTGCGCAGCAGAACTATATCCCATATTACCAGACTGTTGCCAAGGCGGAGGTATGCGTGAGCCAGCGCCGGTATGATACTGCAATGTCATTGTATAGGAACGCCCTTTCTTTGGTTGATTATCCTCATAACAAGGATATTAGGAATGCGTATGTCTGTGCCGCAATCCTGAATGACACAAACTTCCTTTTTGACACGCTGTCGCCATTTTTTGGCCGCATAAGTGTTTCCGCGTTGTCAAAACTCTTGCTCTTTTCAAAATATGACTCCTTGCCCAAATGGAACCGTGCAAAAGTCTTGTCCGACAGTTTTTTGTTGATTAACGAACAGTCAATCAATTGGGAATATGCCCGACTTATCGATTCCTTATGTAAGGAGGATCAAAAACCGAGAAGGGGAAGATTGCCATCGGAGATCAGAAATAAGAAAAGACGCGAAAAGGCAAACAGCTATTGGCACTTTGTAGATAGTTCTGTCGCAGCAACCATGGACTCTCTTATTCTATTGTACGGTTATCCGTGCAGACAGAATACAGGTTACCGTTTCATGAATGCCTACACGTATCCGGTCTGTCTGTGGCACAGGTTGGATTCAGCATTTTCGGTAACGGAATACAATGCCTTGTGTCAGGGTAAAATACTGCCCGAATACTATGCCAGACACAGGACTTATGTTTTATATGGCTTATACGGAAATGACAAAGATGCGTTTGAAAAAGATATATACTGCACTCATTTTATGCCTCTTCCAAGCGATTCGGCAAAAATGATGGAAATAAACGGCAACCGGCATTCAATCGGCCTGCCCTCCTTGCAGGAAACTGCAGCTATCCGGAAATATATGGACAGCCCGGATAATCCCGGATTTGTTTTTTTGTATTCCATATGGGGAAAACCATTGGGAAAAAAATAGGCAATTTTTTGGATTCGCAAAATTTTTTTCGGAATTATCTACTTTAGACTTGTAATATCCACAGTCGTTTTCACATACGACAGTGGTGGAGATACCTCAAATTGCTCTGTATTTAATAAGACTTGTTTTCTTTCAAATGTTTACAAGTTTGTCACCCTCCTCACAGTAAAGTGGAGATAAAAGTGTAAGTATAGTTACGCTTTTCGGTGTATAGCAGTCAGTTATGATTTTATACGTTTCCTTTATTGTGTTTCCCAATGTGATACTGTCATCAACGATTATTATATCCTTCCCATTAAAAGCGTCTATGTAGTTTCCCCAATATTCATCATTCTTTTTCACTGTGTGTTCTATGACCCTCCTCATATCCATATCCTTTATTTTGTGGAACTTGAATATTCCTCCTTTCATAAATTTACAGTATTGTCTGAACTGCTCGTATGCTTTGTCAAACCTTCTGCCGTAGTGTTTTCGGAACAAAGAATTGTCGTCGAATATTCCATCATCAACCTCCTCTATGGTCATTTTTGAAACAATGTCGTCAATGTAAGTCGGGTTGATGCAGTGTGATGACACAACTTTTGCAAAATATTTGTTCAAGTCGTTGGTTGAAGGAATCATTATTGTCACCTCTTTTTTTCCGTGTTTCTTAAAGAACTCCTTCACTATATATTCAATTCTGCCCATTGTCTTTGCAGCATTGACAAGTTTGTATTTATTCTCCTTTTTCAAGGCGTACAGTAACGGATTGCCGTCGCCAACATCACCCTCCTTCCTCTTGAATACGGAATAAACCTCGACATTCGGAACAAGTGTCGTTATTAGAGTCGGATTGTTTTCCACAGATGTGTCGACGAGTTTCTCGTGCTTGTCTGTCATAATGACGCTTCTGTCAAGTTCCACCTCAATACCTTCATTCACGAAGAGTCGTTCTATGATGTCGAGAATGTTGTCGGATGTGTTTGATGTCTTGATAAATTCGCTAAAATTCTTAATTTTCTCCATACTTCAAATTTTAGGTGGTCAAAGAATGCGGTTATGCTTTGTTTTTTATTTTATCTACAAGTTCGTCTGTAGTAAGTTCTCCGTTCCAATAACTGATTAGCAAGTCCTTGTGTTCTTTTACCCACTCCTTGATTGCGTTGATTTGTTTGGAACTCAACTGCACGGTGTTCAGTTTGTCTGCTTTCAGTAAGATTTCGGGTGTGTCAGAAATAGACATAGGTATACCTTCCTCAAGTTGTCCCTTGTCGCTGGTGTTGTTCTGAAACTTAAGTCTCGGCAGATTGTGTTTTCCCGTGGATTGCGGATTGTTTATCTGCAACCAAATTATCACTTCGAGCCCGGTGGAGAGTTTTGATAGATTGGCCATCTCCATGAGAATATCCGGTCCGTCTCCGATGGTCATATTTTCACCACCCACAAATTCATCGAATTTCTTAATTTTATCCATATTATTATAGTTTATTTATTAACGTCAATATTTTGCTTATATTGTATTTATGCCACCGCCAGACGGACACACTTCATGAAGGCTTCGTCAAAATCCCTGTTGTTCAGCCTGAAACAGAACTCGTCCACATATTGTTGCAAGTATTTCACAGAAACGTGGTGGAAGACGCCATATACGGAACGCTTGAGCACGGCCCAGCAGCTCTCGATGGTGTTGGTGTGCCTCCCGTCACCGAGCGAATAGGTGGTGCTGTGGTCAATCTTTATGTGGATGAAGTCCTTGCCGGTCCTGCCGTCCAATATCCCGTAGCTGTTCAGCTGGTCTGTCATGACCGTCGTGTTCTTCCTGCACACGTCATCGAGGATTTTCAGCAGCTGCTTTCCGCCCAACTTCTTGCCCTCCCTTGCCGGCAACGCCACCCTTGCATATATCCTTCCGCTGCTCCGCTCCGTGACGCCGACGACCGGGGTCTTGCTTGTGCCACGGCCACGCCTGTTCCGCCTGTGGCCGTCGTCTCCGGAATGCCTGTTCTCCTTCCTCGGCTTCCCTCCGACATATGTCTCGTCAATCTCCACGACCGCCTCGAAGGTGTCCCTGTACTCGTCCCTGCCCATCGCCCCCCTGATGAGGTGCAGCATCCTCCACGCCGACTTGTAGCAGCCCATGCCGAGCTCACGCTGCAGCTGGAGTGCGGACACGCCCTTCCTCGATACCATGCAGAGGTTGATGGCGTACAGCCACATCCTCAGGTCGAGGTGGGTGTTCCCGAAGATGGTCCCCACCAGTGCAGACCACTCTGTCCTGCAGTTGTTGCAGTAGAGCTTCCGTGGGTCGTAATGTTGGTGGTATATCTTATGCACACAGCCGCATTTCGGGCAGACGTATCCGTCCCCGTATCTTGCCGACACTATAAAGTCGATAGCCGCCTCCTCTGTCGGGAACCTTCTGGTGAATTCAAAGTATGTCATCCTTGTGCATGTTCTTCGTTTACATTGCAAAGATACTATTTTTTCGTGAAAGAAACGGGCCGGAAGGGAACATAATTCCGAAAATAAAATAGTATCTTTGCGGTATGAAACAAAAATTCATTTAATCATAAACACAATCAACAATGGGTAAGGGCATAGAAGAAAGAATAGAAGAAAGAATAAATTCTTTGAATAGAATAGAAGAGTTTAAAGAGAATAAAATTAAAATTTTCCAATATAATGTGTTGGATGAGAAAATAGACTTATCTTTTACTATAGATGGTAAAAGGTATGGTGGAACAAATAACATTAGGTAACGATATACCTGTCGGCTACAAAATAAAAATAAAATATTGGATTTCTTGTCAATTTATTTGGTTTTGTCGGGAAAAAATAGTATCTTTGCAAAAAGCAAAGGTATTTTTACAATGACAGATTTCAGCATGTTCGACTCGTTATATTCGGTCTCGAGACATTTCGCCACGGAAAGTAAGTGTCGCCGGGTGCTTGCCGACCACCGATGGGGCGGTGATGTTGTGTGTCCGTATTGTGGCAAACACCATTGCAACAGGAGGTCGGACGGCAGATGGTGCTGCTCCCAATGCCACAGGAACTTCAGCGAGAAGGTCGGCACAATCTTCGAGAACACGAAGATTCCGCTCCGGAAGTGGTTCCTGGCGATGTACCTCATCGGCTCCCACAAGAAGGGAATCTCGTCACACCAGCTGGCGAGGGACATCGGTGTCACACAGAAGACGGCTTGGTTCGTCCTGCAGAAAATCAGGACCATCTTCACAAAGGGCCGTCCCGTGCTGCTGTCGGGTGAGGTGGAGTGTGACGAGACGTACATCGGCGGCAAGGAAAGGAACAAGCATGAGCGGAAGAGGACCGGCGGCACGCAGGGGCGTTCGACCAGGACGAAGACCCCCGTGTTCGGGATGGTCCAGAGGGGCGGAAACGTGGTTGCCGTCAAGTGCGGGAAGACCGACGGCAAGGCCCTGCTTCCCGTGATTGGCAGGTTCGTTGCAGGCGGTTCCACCGTCTATACCGACGAGCTCACATCTTACAGCGGGCTCGACGCTTCCAAGTACACCCACAAGGTTGTCAACCACGGCAGGAACGAATATGTGAAGGGTGCGGACTTCACCAACACCATGGAGGGCTTCTGGGGGGTCTATCTCAAGAGGATGATTGAAGGCACCTACCACTCGATTTCGGCGAAATACCTCCAGAGGTACATAGACGAGGCGGTCTGGCGATACAACACCCGTGGGATGAGGGGCGGCGGCCGGTTTGAAATCATGTTCAAGGCGTCGGAGGGCGTCGTGGACTACATGGCGGTCAGGGATGTGGCATAAATACAATATATGTAAAACATTGGTGTTATGGATAACAAGATACTTAAATTTGAAGAATATACAATAGACAGCGAGTTCTCGTCTCTCCACAGGATTGACGAGATGGCCACCATTTCCCGTCCGACGGACAACATTCCAAGAAAGTCCAAGGTGATGGTGTATGGGGAGAAAGACGAACAGGGGACAAAGACCCCACACTTCCACATCCAAATTGACAACGGTGACATTGAACTGGAAATAAAGTTCAAGCACATCAAGGATATGACCATATGGAGGACAAAGGGCAACTATCCGAAAACTTGGGACGGAATCACAGATGTCCGTGACAGGGTGGCCGCATGGTTGGATGAGAAGCCGAAGAAGAACTACGGACTGACCAATCTGCAGAGAATGGTGATGGCATGGAACGATGGAAACCCGACAAACGAAATCGATGAACAGTTTACGGAATGAATGCTGGCGGCATACAATATATGCAGGATACCGGAGTTATAACATTAAAAAAACTATTGGAAATATGAAATATATAAGAACAATTGAAGAAATGCTTGACGAGTCTGTGTCCGAAACAATCAACCGTATTGGTCTGATAACAGAAATGGCAGTTCCCTTGAAAAAATACAAGGAACGTGTTGATGGATTAAGATTTCATCTTGTAAGGAACTGGTGCCTATGCAGATATTGCCAGTTGTATGATACGACGAACATATGTTTCAAGCATTGGATAAATGAATTGGAAGCGGTCATTGAAAATTTG
>CACYHG010000029.1 GCA_902774175.1 uncultured Bacteroidota bacterium | reverse complement strand
GCGGTGAAGCGGAAGGCTATCAGGCCGAGGTCGTGCCGGGCGGCGACCTTCCAGCGCACCTCATGGCTGCGTCCCGGCAGAATCTGTTCCATCGGGATTTCGGCGGCGGAGAGCAGCAGATTGAGCGGCTGCATCGTGGCCGCATCGAAGATCTCCAGCTTTGCCTTGGGCGTGACCGCCTCCTCGCCAGTGTTGATGACATTTGCAATCATCCAGATGGTGTCGTTGTCGTACATGTAGCGCGGCATGTCGGCCATGATCATCACCGGCTTGGAGCTGGTGAAGGTGTATTCCTTGTAGCCGGTCTGACGCTCCTTGGTGTAGGCCAGCAGCATAAGCTTCCAGCGGGTGAGCGCGTCCGGCATGGTGAAGCTGAAGGTCGCGCTGCCGTCGGCGTTGGTGCGCAGCTGCGGGAAGAAGAAGGCCGTCTCGTTGAAGTTCTCGCGGAGCGTGGGCTCGGCGGGTGCCGAAGGCTCCTCCGGTGACATGACGTCCAACGTGTTCTCATTGGATCTGACACCGTCAACCATGCAAACCATGCGCCCTGATGACGCAGAATTTTCACGACTGTTTGTAATACTTTGGAGAGATTTGGCTCCGGCAAAACGACTTGATGTGGCAACAGTCGCCTGATCCATTTCAAATATCGGTTTTTGAGCCTTGACACTCAGAGTTTTGACACTACCAATATAGGAATCATTGAAAGCGAAATCGGAAGGCAACGCGAAATTGAAAACGCTCACGGAGGATATATAGTTGCCAAATGTTCGGTCGCTGGTGAATTGGAAAGTCTGCCGGCCTGTTCCCCAATCGTATTCAGACCTTATCCTGTAAGGTGGTGTCATTGAAAAGTGCCATGAATTCCGGGCGAAAACATCCAGCGAGGCATCGTACATGCCTGCCAGCAAAGCGGCTTTCAGGGGATTGCCGCTGATGTCCCGGACCGTCACCTCCCAGGTCTCTTCGGCTCCGGGGCTGAGTTTGTCGCGCAGGGTGGACAAGCGGACATCCGCATGATAATTGTCATACAAAACAGGTACATGCCGCTTATCTTCCCTGAAGTCATTATCCTTGACAAAGGCATATTGCCATGTGAGCACGCCACGGTCCTTTTCCGTCACCTTGTAGCTGAGATGCTGCACCTCGTTGCTCAGCCGGATCCGCTTTTCCAACCGGAGTTCGTCACCATGCCACAGCCGCACCGAAACTTCGACATCCTTGGCGGAGGAGCCGATGCTTATGCCGGTTTCCTCACCGGGCAAGGCGGATTCTTTTCCCCAACACACCCATGAAAGCGTGGTGAAAGGCATTTTTCCGGAATTCTTTTCAAAAACGGTGAACTGCCTTGAAATCACCGCCAAGGTATCGTCCACCCCACGCAGCTCCATCAGATATTTTCCGGGTTGGAGTGCCTTGCCGCCATAAAACAAAGCAGTGTCCTCCACGATGATTCTGGCTTCATCCACCAGCTGTTTCTGCGGCATGTCGTAAAAACTGTAGGAGGGGAAAAGCTTCTCCAGCTCCTTGTCGGACAACAGCCGGCGGTCCAGATCCGTGCGCGGACCGTTTTCAAAATAATTGATTTTATTTGGATTGTCGTAACGGTAAATGCTGCGCAGAATACGGCTTTGAACCGGCTGTCCGCTGAGATTGCTTGCCATGACATGGTATTTGCCGATTTCGGATTTCTCCACCTCAGATGGCAGGTCGCAGTTGAGGTCGGTTTCGTTGTAGCCCGCGCGGATGCTGAAGGTGCTGCTGTGGGTCTCCCCCTGCGCATCCGTGGCAGTCACCTCCATTTCGTAGGTGAAAAGAGGCAGTTTTTCAGGTGCAATGCGCAAAGAGGGCTTCAGCCTGAAGGTGACGGCGAACCTGCCCTGCCCGTCTGTGCTGGCCGTGCCATAGGCAATCTGCTCGTCTGCCACCACCGGATAGTTCCACCACCAGCATCGCCACGGGAAAGTGGTTTTGCGGACCACACGGTAGCTGTACGACACACTGTCCAGACCGAACCCGGCGTAGGCCTTCACATCACCGTGTATGGTTACATTGTCGTTAAGTTTGTACTTTTCTTTCGGCTTTTCAAAATTCACCTCAAAGGTGGGACGCTTGTATTCCTCCACGCGGAAACGATGGATTCCCCCTTCTTCCTTCAGAAAGAAAGAGCCGTTTTTCCTGTCGGTGGGAATGACAAAGGAGCCGCTGAAACTGCCGTATTCATCGGTTTTGACTTTGGCGGAAGCTATTTTCTGGTAGTTTCCGTCATAAAAAAGGACCTCCGAACTGCGGTTGGCCGCCAATGAACGCTCATCACCCTTGACTCTGACCATAATACCTTGGTAATATACGGTTTGTCCGGGACGATAGATAGCCCGGTCCGTAAAAAATCGGGTAAGCATATAAGGTTCATTATCATCATAGTCATGTATATAGAAATACTCCTCTGAAAGCAGGTTGTCGTCATCCTTGCGCAGGTTGATGTGAAAACCGCGCCTCAGGCTTTCCCGATTTTTGAATACAACACGTCCCTCCTTGTCGGATTTCAGATTGGCGATAATTTCTCTCCTTGTTTTACCGCCAACCCATCCGCCAACCCATTCATTGCTGTAGCACTCAACCGTGACACCTTCCACCGGTTTCCCCGTTTTCCGGTCAAGTGTCACCACGGTCATCTGGCTTTCCCCTTTTTCACACATGAAGGCAAGGTTGGAAACCTGAAAATGGCAGACCAGTGTCCTGTCCAGACTGTCCTCTTTCATCGGAGAGACTGTAAGGCAGTATAAACCTTTCCCAAGAGCCGGTAATGCAATCATCGACTTGTGCCCGAGGTAATCCGTTTCTGCTGGCAGGTGGATATCCTGCTCCGCAACCGCATTCATCCGGCCCATTTTTTTGAGCAGTTCGCTTTTGCTCTTACATTCATTGAGTTTCAGAAGCTCGTTCTCACTGACTTTCACAATCCGGTAATATAAGTTGGTTGTGTTCCGGTACTCCAGCACCGCTGGGATGGGTTCACCCGGCAGTTGCACATTCTTCAATTCCAGACCGATTTGCGGCTGTACGATGTTTTTTACGATGTCGCGGCAGGTTTTCGCGCCCTGCGAATCCGGAAACTTCGCGATTGACTCCTCGCACATGGCTTTCGCTTTGCTGTAGTTGCCGGAATAAATGCTGTTCTGATTGTTCTGTTCGTGTTGGCTGACCAGTTTGTACGCAATCAAGGCGGTGATTTCGGCGGAAAGCGGGTGGTCCGCATGGCGTTTTTTCAGATTTTCCAATGCGGAAAGGTACTGCTGGTCGTCACCCAAAATGGAATTGACAAGTTCCAGGCGCTTGAAATCATTATATATCAATGCGCCCGAATTACTGTTCCGAAGATTATGCGCCAACAGCTCCTGATAGATTTCCAGGCAGCGGAACAGCGGTTTGTCGGAATGGCCCAAATCCGCCTTCACAAATGCTTCGGCGGGCAGCCACCACGAGGAGACGGAATCTTCCTGCCCTTCTTCCAGGTCATCCGTACTGGCCTCGCTTTTATAGTAGTTCGCCACGCGGTGGAACAAAAACTCATACAGTGACGGCTCATATTCCACATATTTCAACGTTTCCCCGGGAAAATCATACAGCAGCAGAAAATCGGATGTCTTTGCCTGCTTCAGCAGCTCCGCCGGTTTCAGCGCCGCCCCGTAATGCCGGTTGATGCGCTCCTCAAAGGCCTCCTTGTCCCAATATTTCATCTCCACCTGGGAAAGGTCGCCCTCCACGGGCAGATTGTTTCTGATTTTCCATCTGTTATTGTTCAGATAAACGGCGTATGCCTGGGCGATCTCCTCCTGCAGCAGGGCCTCATGCACCGCATCCAGATGCCCGGGCTTCGTCTCCAGATACCTGATAAAGGCCTGTGCGGCATCCCCTTCCACCGTGCGTTCAAAAACGGGCTGCCGGTAGAGCCAGCTTTTCAGCAGCTGGGTCTGGTTATTTTCCTTCAACGCCTTGCTTTCAATCTCATCCAGCGTTTTGGCCGCAGATTCGGGCAAATCTTTTTCAATGGATTCGGCATACGACTTCCACAAATCTTCGTAACTCCTTTTCGGGTCAACACCGCTGTTTCCGGCGGAGGCAAAACCGGCCATTCCGCACAAAAGCAGCACCAGGACTGTCTTAATAACGCTCTTTTTCATAATGTTATCTGTTATTTATCCGCTTTCTTAAAGTTTTACAAAGATAACATAAAATGTTGCTGCAAATGTATCCGATATTTGATTATTTTTGCAAAAAAATCAGTTGGTACAAATTAATATAAAATATATATCCGTCATGAAAATAAAAAAATTGGTTTTCACCGCATTATTATCAGCAATATTCTCATTCGGACATGCACAGGGGCTGATTGTTCGCGGCACGCTGCTGGATGACATGAAAGAGAACCCTGTCAGCTATGCCAACTGTGTGCTGCTGCATACCGCTGACAGCAGTTTCGCATACGGTGTCACAAGCAAGGACAACGGACAGTTCATATTCAAGGAGGTCGATACTGGCAAATATTATCTGCGAATCAACTTTATAGGTTATGAGCCGTATTGGTCGGAAATTGCCGTCACCAAAAACATGGTTCTGGACACCATCCGTCTCCGCAGCAAGGCCAATTCCCTGAAAGCCGTGAATGTCACAAGCGCCCGTCCGCTATACAGCACCGACGGTGAGAAAAACATTTACAATGTGACCGAGGACCCGAGTGTGCAGAGCGGCAATGTGACCGATGTGCTGCAGAACGCCCCCGGCGTTGAGGTGGACGCGGATGGCAACATTACCCTGCGCGGCAGCGGCAGCGTTGAAATCTGGATAAACGGCCGCCCCTCCCACATGAATTCCGAAGCCCTCAAGCAATATCTGAAGGAACTGCCGGCAAATTCCGTGGAACGGGTGGAGGTGATCAGCAACCCTTCAGCACGCTACAGCAGCAGCGGTGCGGTCATCAACATTGTCACAAACCAGAAAATAAAGCGCAACGAACTGTTCTGCTTCGGCATGCACGGCAGCACAAGACCTTACATCGGGCCGTGGGTCAGCTACGTTTGGGCCAACGAAAAGGTGCACCTTAACCTTTACATGAGCGGTTCATATTCCTATAACCTATCGGAAAATGAAGGGAGCAACCTGCTCATCAACGACAACGGCGACACCACGCGCAGTCAGGAGTACAAATCTGAAAGCGAAGACAGGAACATTGGCGGCTACATGGGCTTCAACCTCGGATGGGAGATAGATTCCATGACCGACTTCTCCTTTTGGATGGGCGCATATCCATACTACTACAATTCCAAAGATGAGAGCCGTTACAACTATTTTGAACACCTGCCCTCACTGAATGACCTGAGCTACCGTTATACCGGTAACGGGAAAAGTTTTTCCGGCGGAGGGTATGGCGGCGCCGATCTGGAACACCGTTTCGACACAACAGGGCGCAAGATAAGCTTCTCCCTCTACGGAAATGCCTGGATGAGACGCACAGGCAACGGTAAGGAAAACGAGGAGTCCTATTATTACTCCAACCCTGCAATCACAAACCTGATACGACGGGATTACGGCAGTCACTTCAGCCCGAGCATCAATCTCGGGATTGACTACAGCCACCCGTTCAAAAACGGCATTGAGCTGGAGACAGGCATTGAAGGCAACTTTGACAAAGGCTCCGGCGAGCAGCACCTTGACGTTTATGACAACATCGCAAACGAATTTATCGGCCAACCGTACCGCTCCTACATGGACAGGGACTATGGCAGAGGATTGGAGTGCTACCTTACCGCACAGAAACGCTGGGGCGGCTTGACCGCCAAACTTGGGCTGCGTGCGGAAGAGAATTGGGAGCACGATGAATGGGAGCACATCGGCCTGAACGACAAGTTTGTCATCGACACAGCATTCGGCGGATTCGTGCCAAGCATCCACCTGAGCTACACCACCAAGGGATTCCACAGTTTCAGGTTCAACTACACGCGCCGCTACAGTTCTCCGGATATTTCACAACTGAGCGGATTCATCTATTACAGCGACTACAGCTATTCGACAGGCAATCCGGCACTGCGATACAGCTACACCCACAACATTGAGGCGGGATGGAGCAAATTTTTCCAGAAGTTCGGAAACATCGGCATCGATGCATATTTCCGCGCCAACACCGACAAGATAGAGAGCATGACTGATGTCGCCTACAGCCCTTATCACGAAAAATGGGTGAACTACAGCTATCCCATCAATGTCGGCAGCAGCCACACCGAGGGCATCCAGGCCAACGCCACCTACCGTCCGACAGCAATGTTCAACCTCCGCATGGGCGCATCCGTTTCAAACTACTATTACAAAGCATTATATAAAAACGAAATCATAAGCGACAGCAAAATAAGCTATAGCCTGCGTGTGAACCTTTGGGTCAAACTATGGAATAAAGTGGATATTTTCGCCGGTGCCAACTACAGCAGCGCAAGCATTGGCATCTACCGTCTGAGCCTTCCCAGCAAATGGGCCAACCTCGGATGTTCCGCCGACTTTTTCAAACGCCGCATGTCGGTGTCGTTGAACGTAAACGACCCGTTTGACTGGAGCAAATGGGAAAGCAACGGCACAAACCCGCACTACATCACCACAAACAGCAGCACCTACCACAGCCGCTCTGTCAGCCTCGGACTCACCTTCAGGTTCGGTAAAATGGAGCTGGAGAGCCAAGCCCGACAAGGCGCCGCATCCGCCCCGATGGGGAAATGATTTAATATTGAATTTGTGAATTGATTTTTTTTTGCATCATGAAACATCTGCTGATTTTACCATTATTGTTTTTGCTTGCATCAGGCAGCCTTCAGGCGCAAAGGAACATTGACAGCCTGCACATTGCGCACTATACGCTGGATCTGGACTTGAGAAGCTACAAGACGAAGACACTGCATGGCAAAGCCACCCTTAAAGCGGTTCCGGCACATCCGCTCACCGTACTGACGCTTGAGCTGATGCAGCTGCAGGCCGATTCCGTCACCGTGAACGGAAAAAATAAAGGCTTCACACATAAGAACGACAGCCTGCGCATTCCGGCTGACGGCATCCGGTTTGCAGCCGGAGACACGTTGGAAATATGCGTCTGGTACCACGGACGGCCCTACAGCGAAAGGTTCGGCGGCTTCTATTTCTCCGGCGAATACGCCTTCAACATGGGGGTCTGCATCGAACACATCCCGCATACCGCCGGCAAGACATGGTTCCCCTGCGTGGACGCCTTCACCGACAAGGCGGCATACACATACCATATCCGCACCGCCCCGGACCATCGGGCGGCGTGCGGCGGCCTGCTTACAGACTCCACAATGCTCGCCGACAGCAGCATTGTCTGGACATGGGAGCAGCGGCAGCCCATCCCAACCTACCTCGCCTCGGTGGCGGCCGGGCCATATATGGCCTACAGGGATACCTTCCGCTCCATCGACGGCAGGAGCATCCCGATTGAAATCAACGCGCATCCTTCGGCCATCGGGAAGGTGCCGGGCAGCTTTGCGCGGCTCAAAGCCATCACGGGGCAGTTCGAGACGCTCTTCGGCCCCTACCCGTTCGACCGCATAGGCTACGTGACCGTGCCGTTCTCCTCCGGTGCCATGGAACATGCCGGCAACATCGCCTACCCGCTTGCCGCCGTGGACGGCACATGGAAAAAGGAGTCTCTGTACGCGCACGAACTCTCCCACGCATGGTTCGGCGACTGGGTGACCTGCGCCGGAGACAGCGACATGTGGCTCAACGAGGGTTTCGCCTCCTGGTGCGAAGGGCTGCTGGCGGAATATTTCTCCCACACAGACAGCATGCCGCGCCAAAATCCCGAAGCATACCGCAACTGGTTCAGGCAGCAGCACCGCAACGTGCTGGCGAACGCCCATGTTTCGGACGGCGGTTACCTCCCGCTCTCCCCCATGCCGCAGAACCACACCTACGGAAGCACCACCTACAACAAAGGCAGCCTTGCAGTCTATAGCCTGCGCTCCTATATGGGCGACAGCCTATTCTTCAGCGGACTGAAATCATACATTAAAGAATACGGATGCGGAAACGCCACCTCGCACGACCTGTTCCGCCATCTGGCGCAAATGAGCGGACTCCCGATGGAGGACTTTATGGAAACCTGGGTCCGGCAGCCGGGATTCCTCCATTTTTCGGTGGATTCCGTCACCGCACTAGGTAACGGCAACTACCGCACATACTTGCGGCAGCGGCTGTACCACGCCGAACGCTACGAAAACCACAACCTTGTCACCGTCAGCTACTTTTTCCCCGATTCCGCCCGGAAGGATGTGCAGGCGGAGTTTTCCGGACAATACGGTAATTTTGAATGCAGCCTTCCGCAGCATCCGCTTTTCACCGTAGTGGACATGGCGGACGCCTTCTCCGACGCAGTAATTGACACAACCGTAAACATCAACGGCAAAAGAAACAGGTTGGATTTCACGGAAGGGAACATTATGATGATGAACGTGAACGGGAGAAACGGCTTTATGCGCATCGAGCACAACCTGCTTCCAGCCGATTCCCTGAAGCGGGCAAACAGCTGCATCTTCAACATCTCAGGCAGCCACTACTGGCGGATTCTCAGCACCGGAGCCGAGGCTGAAGGCATCATTTTCAGCTATATGGCACAATCCGAAGGAGATCTGGACCACGCACTGTTCAAGGATCACACAAGAAAAAACTACCAGCTTCTCTACCGGAAGGATGCGGCTGACGACTGGCACATCATCCCGAGCAAGCAGACCGGCACAGACGGCATAGGGAACCTGTACACCACATTCGTGCAGAACGGGGAATATTGTTTCGCCACAGGTGACACCACCGGAATGGGACTGAACACTCCGCAAGGCACCATTACTGTCAGAATCTACCCCAACCCGACATTCGGAGAGCTGCACATCCTCATTCCGGAAGAAATTACTGCCGGAAAAATCCGGATTTACGACAGCACAGGGCGTCTGATAAGGAGCCAGCGCATCCGGAACAACGCCCTGCAAATTGATGTGAAAGGCTATTCCGCAGGATTGTATTTTATTGATATAGTTGATAATAAAGGTACGTTTTCAAAAAAGTGCAGCTTTATGGTAAAATAATTTTCTGAAAACGTATAATTTGTATTGAAAAAAGCAGTACCTTTGCATCTCAAAATTTAAAAACATAAACACATTCATTATCAACATGTACGCAATTGTAGAAATAGCAGGGCACCAATTTAAGGTTGAGGAAAACCAGAAGATTTTCGTAAACCGCCTGAATGCTGAAGAGGGGTCAAAAATGGAATTTGACCGTGTATTATTGGTTGACAACGACGGTTCAGTGAAAGTGGGCACCCCCACCGTTGAAGGTGCGAAGGTCTCCGCTACCGTCCTAAGTCATCTGAAAGGCGAAAAAGTGATTGTTTTCAAAAAGATCCGCAGAAAAGGCTATCAGAAGAAAAACGGCCACCGCCAGTATCTGAGCCAGATCAAAATTGAAGGCATAACCGCTTAATTCAACAAGTAACAACCTTTAAAACAAGAAAATATGGCACACAAAAAAGGTGTAGGTAGTACGCAAAACGGTCGTGAATCCGAAAGCAAACGACTGGGCATAAAGATCTACGGCGGCCAGTTCGCCAAAGCCGGTAACATCATCGTCCGCCAGCGCGGCACGCTGCACAATCCTGGTGAAAATGTCGGTCTGGGCAAGGATCATACCATTTTCGCACTGATTGACGGAACGGTGGCTTTCAAGAAAAAAGCCAAGGGGAAATCCTATGTTTCGGTTCTCCCCTTAGAAAATGAAACACAAAACTGAGAGTAACTTTTTTATGATCGGGAACTGCACTGAAGAGATTTGGTGCAGTTTTTGCATAAATAATAGTCACTTGTTTAATCTTTAATGCAGCATACCATGAAAAAGTATCTACTTTTGGCAGTCATCCCCTTCCTTATGGGGAGCCATTACGCACAAAGTCTTGAAATACATGATTTCAAAGACAATACAAAGTCTTATAGGAACGGGGACACCATCAGCATCCTGCTCTCCTCCCTTAACCAGAAACAGGAGAATGTGCTGGTAACGGTGAAAAACATCAACACAACGGATGTAAACACACGGCTTCGCCAGCGCGTGCTGAACCGCATTCCCGGCGCCGCATATTCCTTCTGCTTCGGCAACTGCTATGAGGATAATCAGGAGGAGGTTCTGACCGGTGAAAGCATCATCACCATTCCGGCCGGAGGCTTCACAGACGAACTTTGCATAATGGATTATGATCCGAACGGGAAAGCGGGCACGACCTACGTCCGATACACCTTCTTCAATTCGGACAACAACGACGACTCGGCATGCATCGTTATCAAATATGATGACAGCCATGTGTCAATTGCAAGCCACGAAAACAAAACGTTAAAAATGAGCGTTTTCCCAAACCCGTGCAATGCTGTTGCAACAATCCGTATCCAAAGTTTCGAGCCGATGCGCAACCCCGTGCTTCGGGTCTGCAACCTGCTGGGCACAGTGGTTTATGAAATGGAGCTTGCATCCGAAAACGCCACGGTCAAACTTGATGTGAGCGAGTGGAACAGCGGCATCTATTTCTATTCCGTATGGGAAGGCGACCGTAACTACGGCACCCAGAAAATGATTGTAGCCCACTAATATGCCCTACACTTTCGAGGGACAGGAAAAAACCATTGCGGTGGTGGTTCCCTGCTACCGTGTGGCGGGCCAGATAAATACTGTCCTTGCCTCGATTCCAACATGGATTGACCACATCATCCCGGTAGAGGACTGTTCACCTGATGAGACAGGAAAGCTGATAGATGAGGCCGCGATAGGAGACCCTCGCATCCATCCTGTACACCACAGGAAGAACCTTGGGGTGGGAGGCGCTATGGTTAGCGGATTCCGTTCCGCCCTCCAACTTGAAGCGGACATCATACTGAAACTGGACGGTGACGGCCAGATGGACAGCGCGTTCATAGAACCGATGGTACGCAAGCTCTGTTCCTCCTCCTGCGATTTTGTAAAGGGCAACCGCTTTCATGACAGGTTACGGATCAGCAACATGCCGGTCATCCGCCGCATAGGCAACATGGGGATGGGCTTTCTGGTCAAGATGGCATCGGGATATTGGAACATAAGCGACCCCACAAACGGTTATTTCGCAATACGGCGCGAAACACTTGAAAAACTGCCGCTGGAAAGGCTCTCCCCCCGCTTCTTTTTTGAGAGTTCGATGATCATAGAACTCTATTACACAGGCGCACGAATTAAGGACATGTCGATGCCGGCCATATACGGGACGGAAAAATCCAACCTGTCAGTATGGCAGACCCTCTTCTCATTTCCGGGAAAACTGGCCAAAGCCTTTACACGCAGAATAGTCCTGCGCTATTTTGTCTGTGACTTCAACATCAATTCGATGTACATCCTTTTCGGCTGGCCGCTATTTTTGTTCGGCGTAATTTTCGGACTCTGCAAATGGATACATTACGCAGGAATGCAAACCCCCGCCCCCACCGGAACAATCATGATTGCGGTGCTCAGCGTGGTGTTGGGTTTCCAGATGCTGCTTGCCTCCGTCCAATACGACATCACCGCAGGGAATCCTTTTGAACAAAACGATTAGCGCGTCACAACCAAATAGGAGAAAATCGGATAATGGTCCGACGCACATTCCCGTACCACCGAATGCCCATAATTATCCATTGAAGGGGAATAGAACACATAGTCTATCCTGAACCGCAGCACACGGTTAAGCACAAATGTGTTGCCGCGCCCACTTCCGCTGTGGACCTGGGCATCCTTCAGCCTTTTGCGGAACTGGTGGTAGGTGTATGACCATGGAGTGTCGTTGAAATCGCCGCAGACCACAACAGGGTACGGGGATGAGTCTATGTGGCGGACAATGCTGTCCACCTGCTGGCAACGGATCTGATATGCGGCCCTGAGTTTTCCGAAAAGCCTTCTGGATCCGGTGCTGAACCCCTCCCCCTGCTCCGCACCGCCCGCAGTGGTGACCTGCTGCGCAAAATCATAGTCCTCCTTCTGGAACTGTACGGATTGGAGATGGATGTTATAGAGCCGGAAAGTATCATTCCCCACCCTGATGTCAACGAACATCGCGCTGCGGTTGTCCAGCATAGTGGAGAAACCGACCGCCCCGCCATTTACAATCGGATAGCGCGAATAAATGGCATTACCGTTATAATGGTCCGGATTCCGAGTCCGCCAGACCGGATAGCAGTATCTCATCCATGGAAGTTTTTCCCGCATCATCGGGATGGTGGGGAAACTCTTCGCCTGATGGCTGAATTCCTGCATGCAGAGCAGGTCAGGATGCAGATCGGACATTAACTGGAACATGGTGTCGCGGTATTCGGTATGCAGGGATTTGTCTCCGGCGGAATCAAGATGGTAGCGTCCGAACAGCTGGACATTATAGGACATGAGTTTCAAGGCGGAACCGTCCGCCGGAACCTCTTCCAAACTGCCGCCATATTGGTAATAGCGCATAAGGCTGGAAAAACCGGCCAGGATGGTAACCAACGACAGCATAAAAAAACGGTGCCGCTGGACCAGCCAATAAACCACGAACAGAAGGTTCAGCATCAGCAGCCACGGGTATACCAGACCGGCAAAGGCGAAACAGACCATTTTGGCCGGAGATACCACATCCGCGAGATAGGAGGCGACCAACAGCAGCGCTATCGGTATGTTCAGCGCCAGCATCAGCACATTCAGGAGTGAAAAATGGGATTTGTTTTTCATAACTACCATCTTTTCTCCTTATTGCTGCTCTTGAAAAGGAATTCCTTCTCCTCGTTTGTCAGGGCATCATACCCGTTGCGCGAAATCTTGTCCAGAATCTCATCGATGCGGCGTCTGTTCTCCGCCTTTTCGGCATTGAAATCATCATCGGAGCGCGGCCTTTCATAGGATTCGTCAAAATCATCCTGCCGCCGCCAACGCCGACGTTGCCGTGGTTCATAATCATACGCCTGCATCCGTTCGCGCCGTCGCCAGAGCAGGATCAGAATGATTCCGAAGACCATACCGCCCAGATGTGCGAAATGTGCAACTCCGTCCGCCGTCCCGGTTATGCCCGAAAAGAGTTCGAGCAGACCGAATATCAGCACAAACCACTTGGCCTTGATGGGGAAAAGGAAATAGAGGTAGATGCGGTCGTTTGGGAAAAGCATTCCGAATGCCAGCAGCAGGCCGTATATGGAACCGGACGCCCCCACAATGTTGGGCAGGCTCAGAAAATAATCCAATTTGTCCTCGTCAATCGTAGGGATAATCGCCTGGAGCTGATGGTTGAGCACCAGATAATGGGTCATGGCGGCCCCGATGCCAGTCATCAGATAATAGAGCAGATATTTGCGCCCGCCCCAATAGTTCTCTATCACGGAACCGAACATCCACAAGGCGAACATGTTGAAGAAGAGATGCTCGAAACTGCCGTGCATGAACATGTAGGTGATGAACTGGAATGGATGAAAATGCGAGGACTGGTAATAGTGCAGTCCAAACAGATCGTTCATGTCAAAACCGAAGGCCTGCTTTACAACCACCATTGCAAAATAGCATAGGGTGTTTATAATCAACAGATTCTTTGTCACATTCGGCAAAAAGGAAAACCGTCCGGGTGAATAGGTGTCGCTCATGTGCTCTTGATATCGCTATTTTTATTACTTTTGCAATTTATGATTAACGGAAAAGAACGCCAAATATTGCAATCGTTATATGAAACCTCAAATATTTTTTTTGTCGGCAGCCATATTCCTTTCAATGCAGGTGTGCACACAAGCGCAGAACCGGCAGGCCGCCAGAATGGATGCCGCCTTTGACAAGGAGGCTTTCTTTCTGAACCTTAACAATTTAGTCAAACTACAAAATGAGGATGACGGTTTCAGATATTCGGTTGGCGACCGATATGCCATGGACATTAATCTTTCAAAAGATGCGGAAAAAACGGAGACCGGTGATGGAAGCACAATCTACCGTATAGGTTTCCAGGCGCCGGGAGCACGTTTCATGGACATCTCCTTCGACCGTTTTCTTCTGCCGGAAGGAGGAGACGCCTACATTTATAACCCTGTCACCGGTGATTCAAGGGGACCGTACCGGAGGGAGGAGATTCCGGACAACACGGATTTCAGCACCGACCTTCTGCCCGGTGACCACATACTGTTCATTTGCAGCATCCCAAGTTCCAAAGCCGACTCGCTCCAAATAAGCCTGCGATGTGTGATTGCAGGACAAAAGGCCTTTTTCAACAGCGGGGAGACACCCTCATGCCTCATAAACACCGCCTGCGAGGAGGCCGCCCCATACCACGACATCGTGCAGTCCGTCGTTCTAATATATATGGACGGGTACCTCTGCAGCGGCAACCTGATAAACAATACCGCACAGGACGGGACGCCCTACATCCTGACCGCCGCCCACTGCATGGAAAACATTTCCGCCCCGCACTACGGCAGCTGGAAATTCTACTTCAACATAGCATCCAACAGCTGCGCCTCCAACAACGACGGCCCTACCCTGCATGACCTCGGTCTGCAGGTGATGACCGGCTGCCAGCTTGTCGCCAAAGGGAACAATTCCGACTTTCTGCTGCTGAAGCTGAACCGGAAGATTCCGGAAAGCTACAACGCATACTATTGCGGATGGGACCGGCGCAACTCGCCGCCCAAGAAAGGGATGGCAGGCATACACCATCCAAAGGGCGACTACAAGAAGATCAGCCTCAGCAGCCAGGAGCCTGTGACTGACAACTGTGCAGGTGTAGGGTTCAACCGCAAGGCCTTCTGGCGTTTTTTCTGGACCCAAGGGATGGCTTTCCAGGGATCATCCGGTTCGGGACTGTTCGAAAGCCAGAACAAGCGGCTTATCGGCACACTGACCGCCATCAACGATGTGGACTGTCAGGCTTCGACTGACCGGAAGCTGAGCTGGTACGGGAAACTCTCCTACCACTGGTTCGCAAACAACGAACAGGACAGCGCACAGCAGCTGCGCCCATGGCTGGATCCGCTCCGCTCAGGCGCGTTGTACATGGACGGCTCATATCTGCGCAGTAGCGCACAACCCGCCGTTACGGAATCGGAGCCTGCTGTCAGGATATACCCTAACCCTGCATCGGAGGAGCTATCCGTCCGGCTGCTGACCGATGACATCCGCACGGCGGAGATTTTCAGCGTAAGCGGGCAAAGGATACGGAGCGTCAGCTTGCAGCAGGGCGAGAACCGGATTCCGCTTCAGAATATGGCCGAAGGGATATATCTGCTGCGGGTTGCAGGTGAGCATCAATGCCATTTCGTCAAATTCACCGTCATACACCCCTGAGATGCCCATGCCGACCATATACTTCGCCATTCCGGCCATGGATGAGCTGGAGCACCTGCCGCAGACGTTAGAGTGTATCGCCCGGCAGGACTATGCGGGTATAATAAAGGTATATGTCTGCGTAAACCAACCTCAAAGCGATTATAATCAGGAGCCGCCTCCCGAAAGGATTGCCGGCAACCGCGCCCTGTGGCGGATGTTGGAACAGAATCCGTGGCAGCTTGACCTGCATCCGATCGACCGCTTCACACCGGAAAATGCATGGCGTGACCGCGAAGGCGGTGTCGGGGCAGCCCGCCAATGCTGCATCAACGCGCTGCTGCCGTCCGCTTCAGACAATGACATCCTAATAAACATGGACGCGGACACGCTGTTCGGGAACGATTATGTGTCAGGAATGGCTGAACAGATGGAAAAGACGGGTGCCGATGCCGTTCTGCCGCAATACTACCACCGGCTCAGCGGCAACGACATGCAGGACCGTGCGATGCTTCGCTATGAGATATACATGCGCTGCTACCTGTTCCACCTGCTTCGGATCGGATCCCCTTACGCCTTCACCGCACTCGGTTCGGCCATCTGCTGCCGCATCGGGGCATACCGGAAATCGGGCGGCTTTGACAAGCGTCAGGCCGGAGAGGACTTCTACCTTCTGCAGCGTATGGCGAAATGCGGGAAAATCACCTTCCATCACGAATGCACGGTTTACCCCTCCCCGCGCCTCTCCGACAGGGTGCCTTTTGGCACAGGACCCGCCATCAGGCTGCTGCAGTCCGGAGAGGGCAACTACCCTATTTTTCCGCCGGAGGCGTTCGACGAAATCGCGGAGAGCTACCGGCGAATTCCCCTGTTCCAAAAAAGGGAGTGCGGCACCCCGCTGACCGACTTCATGGCGGCAAACGGCGACGGTACCGCCGTCTGGGACAAGCTACGCAAAAACTATCCCGGCCTGCCGGCCTTCACCAAGGCCTTCCACCAGAAGGCGGACGGCCTGCGCCTGTTCCAGTTTCTGCGGCACTATGCGGAAAGCCATCCCGCCAGCGACGAGGAGAACCTGCGCAAAACGCTGACCATGCCGCCGTTTGCCAATGAAATGCCACCGCTCCCGGCGGACTTCTCCCTCGCCACCGCCCCCATCCCCCTGCTGGACACAATACGTAACCAGCTGAAAAAAGCTTGTGCCGCGGATATGTGAAGACCCTCTTCGCCGGTCACAGGTTGAGAGGCTTTTTTTTCTTCCCGAACCGGAAAAAGATATCAGGGAAATGACTACTTTTGCAAAATTAACATACAGACACAAAGTGTCTGAGAAATGGAAACATTACATTATAAATATTATTCAGGAAGATGAAAAGTGCTGAGCAGATACTTAAGATCAAGGCAACCGTGCTATACGTGTTGTCCCACAGCCCTCAAGGGATGGACTACATCCATCTGTTCAAGATCATGTATTTTGCACAGCAGCGTCATCTTGTGACATACGGTTCCCCTTTGATGGAAGACACATTCATGGCGTTAAAACATGGGCCGGTGCCTTCCCTGACCTACAAGGTTATACGTGCCTCCGAACAGAACGGACACTTTGACGAAACTGTCATGCAGGATTTTTGCACTTCACTGACAGTAAAAAACGTTGATGGACGTCCGATAGTTTATGCAGCCGCAGACTGCGATTTGGAGGAATTTTCAAAATCAGACATTGCGGTTTTGGATGCATGTATTGAGGATTACTGGAGTGTAGGTTCTTTTGATTTGTCAGATCTGTCACATGATTTGGCGTGGAAAAGAGCCAGACGGACGGCAGAACGGACAGGGGAAAGCGCCAAACTGCCTTTGTTTGACATTGCAGAAGCGGGAGGAGCCTCCAAAGGCATGTTACAGGTTATCCGGGAACGCCAGTGGACAGCACACCATTTGTCATAAACAACGCATAATGAACACTTCCCTCCACTCCCTACACTCGCTCCAACAAGAATACCGCCAAGTTACCGAAGAGAAACTGGAGGTGGGTGCTCTTATAGAGACATGGTTGGGTGTGGAAGATGGTCTGAATCTGCCAAAAGGACGAAAAGGGAAGCTGAAAAAACTGGTTATTGTAGGTATAGACAAGGAAAACAGGACATGTTTCGGTTCTGTGCTTGTCAACTCCCGCCCAAATCCACGTGCTGAGTATTCAACAGCCTATATGCAGGCACAATATCTGCTGTCACAGGCAAACTACCCGCATTTTTTAAGGTATGACAGTTACGTGGATTGCGGGGTGCTTTTCGCATTCCCCATGGACAAACTGTTAACCGGTGAATATTATGGCCTTTTGACTGAGAATGACAAAACAGGCCTTTTTGATGTTTTGGAGACAACAGACACCTTGTCCACCAAACAGAAAAAACGCTTTGGCATCCGCCGCAGGTAAGACATTCCATATCTGACTGATATTACACCTGAAAACCAACAGGTTTAAGGCAGTTATAAATGATAAAAAAAGAAGAGCAGCTTAGCTCTACATCTGACCATCCTCCATTTTGGGCTGGCGCATTATCCGCTCTTTTTAGGTTTTTTATACCCATCAGCAATGCAAAGATAATGGTTTTACGGAATATAAAATTGATTACTGCTGAAAAAAATTTACAATGTATAATTCTAATTATCAATAATATATTTTGAATAAATTTTAGCTTGCCCCGATTATTCGTCGGAATGATGGAATTAATTTGCATAAATACCATGACAAAACTATATGTCAAATCTTAAATTATTTGGGGTTACGTTTGTTTTTTTCCCCGAACCGGGAAAAGATATCTGGAAAATGATTATTTTTGCAGCGTTGTTCGCTCCGAAGCCCGGACGGGCGGAAGGCGGGCGACAGACATATTGAAAAGGCGTTGAGTCAACGTCTTATCTGCGGCATGTAGAATCTCGCAAATTCTTTTTCTTCCGCACGGTAAGGCAATGTTCAATGCCCATAGGGTTATGTTATTGATTTGTGTCAATACACATACAGCGTGGGCTTCGGCATTGCTTATCCTCGGAAGATGGGCGATGCGAGAGCCTTACATGCGGGATGAGCGATGAACTCAGATTCCCGCGCTTTTTTCATGTGGCTTATTGTTGTGATGAGTGTTTTTCCGCAAAAGGGAATCGTGCGGGAGAGGAATAATATTGATTTATATCAACTTTATTTCCTGTAATTTGCGGATAATAGTTTATGACAGAACTGACAAATGGGGCAAGAATAACATTGGTTGGGGGTGGATGTATCACCATTAAGAAAGAACTGGGGCGAGGTGGACAAGGTATCGTCTACCTTGTCTCTTACAACGGTAAAGATATGGCTTTGAAGTGGTACCTCAATGCACCCGACAAATATTTCTATACAAACCTTAACAACAATATTCTCAACGGTGCTCCGAGCGACGCATTTCTCTGGCCAAAAGCACTCACCGAGCGGCAGAACGGCAGCTATGGTTACGTGATGGATCTGCGTCCGAAGAACTATTTCGAGTTCGGCAACTTTCTGATGGCTAAAGCAAAATTCGCCAGTTTCGATGCAATGCTTAACGCCGCAATGAAAATATGCAACGGTTTCATGATGCTCCACCGTTTTGGTTACAGCTATCAAGACCTCAATGATGGCAATTTCTTTATCGACCCGAAGACAGGCGATGTCCTTATTTGTGACAACGACAACGTGATGCCGCAGGGTGAGAAGTCGGGCATCATGGGTAAAGCCCGCTATATGGCTCCCGAGGTGGTGGCTGGCGGTATTCCCGACAAATACAGCGACCGATTCTCGCTGTCCGTCATTCTCTTCATGCTCTTCTACGCCAATCATCCGCTCGAAGGTGCGAAGGTGGTTGCTTGTCCTTGTATGACCGAAGCTTACGAGAAAAAATTCTACGGGAGCGAGGCGGTGTTCATATATAACCCTAACGACAAGAGCAATCTTCCTGTCCGTGGAATCCATCAGAATGTTATTCGCCGCTGGCCGGCATTGCCGACTGTGCTCCGCGAGACTTTCACACGCGAGTTCAGCGAGGAGATGTTGCGCAACCCACAGAAGCGTATGATTGAGCAGAACTGGGAAAAACTGATTGCCACTCTACGCGACAGCCTTGTTATTTGTCCCCATTGTAAAGGAGAGACCTTCATCGAGGAGGGTAAAAACACCTGTTTGAATTGCGGGAAGATTATCAACACCTCGTTGCAGCTGAAGCTTGGCGCGAGAACCCTCTACCTCACCGAAGGCACCAAACTTTACATTGACCACAACAACTCTGTCGATGTGCAGGTACAGAGCGATCCCAAGGCCGGGATTCTCCTGCTGAAAAACCTCTCACCCGATGCCACATGGACTGCCGAAACTCCCAGCGGCAAACTGAAAGCCGTTGCCCCTGGTGATGTAATGCCTGTGAAGGCCGGTATCAAAGTTTCGTTCAACCAGAACACCAAAGGCGAGATTGTTCAAAATAATTAGATATGCCACTAAATCAGGAACAACAAGCGGTTGCAAATGCAATTCTTACCAGTATTAATCCAATAACAATTATTCAAGGAAAAGCTGGTACGGGTAAGTCATATCTTGTTAAGTCTATTATTCCCCAACTGGGAAGAGTACAAATACTTTGTCCCACAAATCTAGCCAAACAAGTTTACCCGTATGCTTCTACAATGCATAGTTTCTTTTATGGCGAGTTTGACGATTTAGATGAGGGATACCAAAATCCCAATGAATACTGGTCAGTAAAGTCGGAACGAAGGTTCCTTCCAAAAATCAATAGTGTAGATACCTTTGTATTTGATGAGATCTCAATGGTGCGCGTTGACACCTTTGAGATGATGAATAAAATATGCCAAGTTGCCCGCAATTCTAGCAAACCCTTTGGTGGAATACGTGTTATAGCTGTTGGTGATATAATGCAGCTTCCTCCAATAATTGAGGAAGAAGAGGTGTATAAATACCTTGTTAAAGAGTATGGTGGAATATACTTCTTTGACAGCCATGTGATAAAGAAGGAAAAACATAACATTGCTTATTACGAATTAAAACAATCAGAAAGACATAAAGGCGATCCGGAATACGAAAAGATTCTTGACCGTTTCCGTACTATCAATGCACAAAATGACGAACATCTTTTAGATGTTCTCAACACTCGAATAGTAGCTAATAATTCCATTCCAGCTAACATCCCATATATAGCATCATCGAATGCAGAAGTACATCAAGTGAATTCGGATAACCTCGATTTAATTAAGGGTATTGAACATCGTGTACGGGCTGAAATTACAATTAAGGAGAAAATGTCTGACGAAACCCTCACCTTTGAGTATGAGGATTCGTATAATCTAGATACCACAAAGTATCATGAGATAATAATGCCTTCAGCATTCGATGGAGAACTTCTGTTTAAAGTTGGAGCTCGTGTTGTCTGTACAGCGAGCCACAATGCGAAAAGGATTGATGGGTACATTAATGGAGACTTTGGCATAATCACTGGTTATAACGGACAGGCTATTGATGTTCGTCTGGATAGAACAGGGTATACTGTTAAGATTGAAAGATTGACCAACTATAAGTATCTGATGGAATATGATAATGTACAGCACGAACTGAAGAGGCAGGAGCATTACTATCAGCGTGTTGTTCAATTCCCAATCAAATTGGCTTATGCTTTTACAATCCATAAATCACAGGGGCAGACCTACGATAGCATCGTCCTCGACCTTAGAAGCCATATCTTTGCCCCTGGTCAACTATATGTGGCATTAAGCAGAGCAAAATCATTGAGCGGCCTTTATCTCACAAAAGCTATTGCATATAGTGATATTATTGTAGATCATTCCGTTTCCAATTTTTTATCTCATTTTTCAAAGCAAGAAGCAAAAACTATCAATAAAGAAGAAAGTGTCTCGATTTCACGCGTTTACGACAATTTTGAAATGCTTATAGCAAACAGTAATACCACTCCTACAAATATTGTTATCCTGCACACATTGAGTTCTTTCGCTCACTCATATGTAAAGAAACAGTACAAATATGCTTATCTTGAGGCTCAAAAAATCATTGAGGCCATTTTCTCCGCATATGATACTTCACAATATGGAAACCAAATTGCTGCGATTAGAAATGTAGAGTTCAGAGATATGGAACGTACAGACAAAAATATCTGTGACGAAGTACTTTCAATTGTATCTAATATCTACTCTCATGTCTATATGCACCCAAGAACAACAGTTATAGATAAACCTCATCCTTCATTTGATAATTTTTAAAACTTTACAGATATGTCACTTTTAGATGAAACCGTAGAAATCCCGCGTCGTACAATGACGCTGTTTTTCGTAATCGACACTTCCGGCAGTATGGCTGGCAGCAAGATTGGAGCTGTCAACGACGCCGTTGTCAACGTCCTCCCCATGCTGGAGGAGATTTCGGCTGAAAACCCCGATGCAGAGATTAAGGTGGCCGCTCTTGAGTTTTCCACCACCTGTAACTGGCTTTACAGCGAGCCAAAGCCCGCTAACGAGTTCGTGTGGCAGGATGTACAAGCCAGCGCACTCACCTCGCTGGGTGCCGCCTGCAAGGAGTTGGCCAGCAAACTGTCGCGTAGCGGCTTCATGAAGTCGGCCAGCGGTTCCTTCGCTCCCGCTATTATCCTGCTCTCCGATGGTGCTCCCACCGACGATTTCGAGTCGGGTCTCGCAACGTTGAAACAGAACAGTTGGTTCAAAGCGGCCATCAAGGTAGCCATTGCCATCGGTGAAGATGCCGACAAGGATGTGCTCACCAAGTTCACCGGCACCAACGAGGCAGTTTTCACCGTCCACAACATTGATGCTCTGAAACAGATTATCCGTGTGGTTGCTGTCACCTCCTCTCAGATTGGCAGCAAAAGCAGCACCGCTGGCGACACCACCAAGCAGGAACAGGTAATAGCCGAAGTCAAATCGGCAGTTGATAACATCGGCGGCGCCGAAGTGGCTTCCGCCCCAGCCACAACTGCATCCTATGACGACTGGGATTGATTTGTGCTGCTTCGACCGCCGTTGTCAGGGAGAAAGCCACAAAGCCACCAATAAACCTTGTCAGGATTTCTCCTACAGCAAGCAGTCAGCATCTCACACCATAGCCGTCATCAGCGATGGTCATGGGGGCACTCGCTATTTCCGTAGCTATGTAGGGGCTCGCATATTGTGCGAAGTGACTGCACGTTGTCTTTCCGAGTTTGTCAACGGGATTCCAGAATCAACTTTCGCAGAGAAACCTTACACCACCGTGGGTATTGGCGACACGATGCCTGCCGTATTGCAACAACTCTTCGGAGCCATTGTTGTCGGATGGCGCAATGCTGTGATGGAACATGCCGGTCAGCATCCGCTCACTGAGACAGAGCAGGCAATTGCATACCCACAGAATGAGCACGAATGGGAGAAAACCTACGGATGCACACTTATAGCCGTCCTTCGAACTCCAACCTATTGGCTGGCCTTCCAGGTAGGTGACGGCAAATGTGTTGCACTCCAAGCCGACGGGACACCATTCGAGCCTATCCCCTGGGACGACCGATGCTTCCTCAACAAGACCACCTCGATATGCGACACCGATGCTCTCTCGCGTTTCCGCTGTTGTTATGGTGGTACAGAAACCACCCCTGTCGCCATCTTCCTTGGCAGTGATGGTATCGACGACTCCTTCGGTGAGGAGGAGAATCTTTACAATTTCTACGTCCAATTGGCGAAGGGGTTTGTCCTTGACGGTTATGAAGCCACCGTTTCCGACTTGGAACGTGCTTTGCCAGTATTAAGCCGCAGAGGTAGTCAGGATGATATGTCCATTTCCGGCATCTACGACAACCGTCTCCAATCCCTCCTGCCCCGATTGGTACAATGGCAGGTGGGACACTTGGAGGCAAAGGCCGATGAAGCCTATTCAAAGTTCCTTCACATCTGGGAAGATATTATCAAATGTAAGTTTAAAGATGCTAACCGCGAGATGGCCTATAACGACCTGACACGATACAACAACGATAATCGTAACCTGCAAGAGCGCATCAATAAGTTGAAGCAAGAGATGGAATGAGCAAACAATTGCACATTGCCCCAAAAGAATCCATCAGCAAACTGGGCTCAGACATGTTGTAATAACTTATAGAACATAAAATGTGAGTTAATATCATCGCATAATCCACTTAGTGAATGGAATTATATCAAGCCATAGAAAAAATACTTTCTAAATATGGGAAAGAATTAATTTCTGAAGAAAAGGTAATTAATTATCTTTCCGATTATCAGGCGTTTGGCGTAAAAGGTTCTCGAAATGTCATGAAGACTGCTCTCCAGATGGGATATGGTAGGAAATTACTTGAAGCCTCAGAGCGTGATTCTGCATCTCGTTCGATAATATTAAATAACATTTCAAGAAAACTCGAACAGGAGGGCTTCAAGAAAAGTCTTATTGAATATGTTTTGAACAATATCGGATATAGTTTGTGGCAGCAAAACCCACCATGCTCCGAAGAGACAATTGCTGAATTATTATTAAACGACAGTGACAATCATATAGAAATTGACGGTCATCAATTAAATATGATACTTGTATCAGGTGGTACTTTCGCAATGGGTGCCACTCCTGAACAGGGATTAATCTCAGGATTTGACGAGAGACCATCTACAAAAGTTACGATAAACAACTTTTTTATATTAGACACCTTTATTACACAAGATATCTGGGAGTGTATTATGGGGTCTAATGACAGCCATTTCAAAGGCAAAAAACTACCAGTAGAAAGAGTTTCTTGGTTTGAATGTGAGGAGTTCATCAAGCGACTAAAAATGCGGACAGGAATAGACTTCAGGTTGCCGACAGAAGCCGAGTGGGAATTTGCAGCCAGAGGAGGATGTGCATCATCCCAAAAGAAATACGCAGGTACTGATGATGATTGTTTGTCTGATTTTTTATGGTATAAGAACAATAGTAGCTCCATGAGCCATGACGCAAAAACCAAGAAGCCCAATGAACTTGGTCTGTATGATATGAGTGGGAACATATCTGAATGGTGCAGCGACTGGTACTTTAATTCCTACTCAAGCAGTGGTATTACAGTTGATCCCAAAGGACCATTATGTGGCACAGCAAAAGTATATAGGGGAGGAAGCTATGCTGATTCTGCCATCAACTGTCGTGTCAGCAAACGATTCAGTATGAACCCAAATTATAAGAACAAGTTGGTAGGATTCCGCATAGCAGCATCAAAAATATAATAATTGAACATGAAAACATACGATACAGAACAAATCAAAGCCATAGAGGCAACTGGTGGATACTACTTAGTGCTAGCGCCTCCGGGGTGCGGAAAGACAGATATCCTTTCTGAGAGAATAGTAAAAGCCAAAGAGAAGGGTGTGAATTATGAAGATATGCTTTGTTTGACTTTTACAAACAGAGCCTCACGGGGAATGCTTGACAGAGTGAAGCAGAGAGTGGGTGATGATGCAGGCAATATCTTTGTTGGAAATGTTCACAGATTTTGTTCTAAATTTTTGTATAGCAATTCTCTAATTCCTGAAAACTCATCAATTATCGATGATGAAGATCTTGCAGATATTCTGTTGAGTATGGATGATTTTTTTTTCAAAAATAACAAAGGCAATCTCGACAA
>CACYHG010000028.1 GCA_902774175.1 uncultured Bacteroidota bacterium | reverse complement strand
TTCGTCGGAGATGATGCCGATTCGTTGATAAAGACGACGGATCTTTCGTCGATCCACACTAAGTGTTATGCGATCATAGGTGGCGACGGTCCAACTTATGCGATTAACGTGGTAGATACGGCCAACGGCACCGTTGAAATTAAAGATCAATCGGCAGCCGAAAAGACGGTTACCATCACCGTCCTTCCCGAAGAGGGTTATAAACTGAGTGAAATTACCGTTATGAGCGGAACGATTGACGCCATCAACAGCGTTGACGATCTGATCGCTCTTACGGGTAGTGCCAAATACGAGGTAGGCAACGGTGATTACATTTGCGTAGCAACAGACGGTACCGGAAAATATTTCCTGTTTTACGCAGGCTATAGTTGGGATAGTTCTTTAGTTGCGAACGGGCAAATAACCTTTAATACGGATAGAGCCGACGAAGGTATTTATATTGTGTCCAGTTATGATTCCGGTTGGGACAAGACGTTAACGTTGGAATTCCACATTGAAAACAGCAGAATCACTACCGTTTATGCGTCCGGATTCGGACATGACGATATCATTACCTGTACGGGTATGAGCCAATTCGCATTGTGGACGCCATATACCTTGACGAAGGTGAATACTGGCAAAGTGTATGAGTTTACCGGCCAGCATGTGGCCTGCACCTACCAGTTCTGGCTGACCGACAGGGAAAAGCATTTTTTCCGTGCGGCGTTGTATTTCCACACGGTTCCCAACAACGACTCCCTCGCGCCTGTACAGCAATTCATCCGCACCGACATGGAACGGATGATAGGGAGTTTCAGGTGGAAGTGACCCGGCACTGCCGGATGCACCTGTTCAGCCGGATTACGCTTCCGGTGAAAATTCCGATTTTCCCACGCCGCAGAGCGGGCATGTCCAATCGTCAGGGAGCTCTTCAAACGGAGTGCCCGGAGCGATGCCATTGTCCGGATCCCCCACTTCAGGGTCATACACATAACCACATGTGTTGCATACAAACTTCTTCATTTCCAAAAAATTAAATGTTAATACTAATGGTTGTTACCATACTGCAAAAATAGCAATTATTTGTGTTGGAAAAATGATTATATTTGCAGATTGGAAAAGAAACGTTTATTTTTGCGGAAAATGGCGGTGAATCATAAAGATAGAAAGTGTGGTTGTCCCATGGTAATTGGATTTTACCCCCTCGAATTCGAAGGGTTTAGAATCCACATCGAGCCCATTAAGAACCATTTGATTCTTAATGAGATTACAACGATGCAGGCAAGTGCCATTTCTGCGGAGGAGGTGGAATGATAAATAAAATAATGAATATTCAAAAATGATAAATCGCTTTTTTTATCAATCATCTATCTCTGACTTCCTTAGTTCTTCTGTTGATATTATCTTTGGACAGATGTCACGTGCTGATGAGATGGATACTGCTGCTACTCAGAAATATGCGTGGGAACAGGAAATCTCCATAATGAAAAAGGTATTAGTACCTTTTAAAAATGAAGAGGCATGGATTCTTTTTGAATATTCTATTCCCCGTCTTGGAAAAAGAGTTGATGTTGTAGTTTTGTTGAGAGAGAGAGTATTTGTTATAGAATTTAAGGCGGGAGAAACGGATTTTCTCCATCAAGACGTGGATCAAGTGATGGATTATGTACTTGATCTAAAAAACTTCCATCAAGGGAGTAATGACCGTAGGATTGTTCCAATTTTAGTTGCTACAGAAAGCAACCAGCATTCTACAGTTTGTCAACTTTCACATTATGATGATGGCGTTTATGAGCCATTGCTGACTGATGCCTTTCATCTTGGTGAAATTATGAATCTGGTGTTATCTGATAACATTCCAACCGGATCCTATAAAGTCGCTTTATGTGATTGGGCACGAAGTCGTTATTCGCCAACTCCTACCATCATTGAAGCAGCACGTTCGCTTTATTTGAATCATAGTGTAGAAGATATTACCCGACACGAGGCAGAAGGTGAACAACTAGAACGTACCACAAAATATGTGCAGCAAGTGATACATGAAACAAAGGCAAGAGGGGGTAAGAGTATTTGTTTCGTGACAGGTGTTCCGGGAGCCGGCAAAACATTGGTTGGACTTAATGTTGCTGTACAACAGGAGTCCGACGAGGATTTAGCGGTATATCTTTCGGGCAATGGACCTTTGGTAGCTGTTCTTACAGAAGCATTGACCCGTGACAGACAGGCACAAGAAAAGGCAAAAGGTAACAAGATAACGAAAAAAGAAGCAGAACGTGAAGTGAAGCGATTTATTCAGATTATTCATCGTTATCGTGATAATATGCTTGGCAAAGTGAAGGTCGTGAATGGTTGCTTGGAAATTGATCCAGAAAAAGAACTCAAAGATCACATTGCGGGTTATGGTGAAGTAGAGAATATTGCCATATTTGATGAGGCGCAGCGTTCGTGGGATAAAGAACATATTGCCGGATGGCTTAATAGAAAGAAGGGATTTGCAGACTTCCCAATGTCAGAAGGAGAATTTTTGATTTGGTCACTTGATCAACGGAAAGATTGGGCAGTGATTGTTTGTCTTGTTGGCGGGGGACAGGAAATCAATACTGGAGAGGCTGGTATTGGCGAGTGGATTCGTGCGCTTAATGAGACTTTTCCTGACTGGCAGGTGTACATTTCAAGTCAGCTTACTGCCAAAGAATACGCAGAAGGTAAGGTCAAAGAGTTGTTAGATAAAAAGCTAAATGTCACTTATTCTGATAATCTGCACCTTGCTGTCTCTATGCGTAGTTTCCGTGCTGAATGTTTGTCGAATATGGTGCATTATCTATTAGATGGAGAATCTGGAAAAGCGAAAGAGGTTTACGAAAGCATTGCAGACAGATACCCTATCGTACTTACAAGAGATATTGAAAAGGCAAAAGAATGGTTGCGCAGTAAAGCGCGTGGAAATGAACGATATGGTATGGTTGTTTCATCAAAAGCTTATCGTTTGAAACCATTGGCAATAGATGTTCGTTGCAAACCGGATACTGTACATTGGTTTTTGGATGACATCAATGATGTGCGTTCATCTTTGTTTTTGGAAGATGCTGCCAGTGAATTCGATATACAAGGGTTGGAATTGGATTGGACATGTCTTGTGTGGGATGGAGATTTGCGATATAATGGTTCTGCATGGGATTATTTTGAATTCAATGGAGGGAGCAAATGGAATCGTATCAATAAAGAAGAACGTAAAGCATACCAAATCAATGCTTATCGTGTATTGCTAACTCGTGCACGACAAGGTATGATTATTTGTGTGCCCGAAGGAAATCCCGAAGATAACACTCGGTTGCCTGATTTTTACGATGGCACATATAAGTTTCTCAAAACAATTGGATTGCTGGAAATATGAAACATCTTCACGTTGTTGCCGCTATTATCAATGACTCCAAAAATCACATTTTTGCCACCCAGCGAGGATATGGCGAGTGGAAGGATTTTTGGGAATTTCCTGGTGGAAAAATGGAGGATGGAGAGACACCAGAAGAGGCTCTCGTGAGGGAAATTCGCGAGGAACTGTCGGCAGAGATTAGCGTGGATAATTTTCTTTGTACGGTGGAGTATGACTATCCTAAGTTTCACTTGACAATGCATTGCTTTTTGTGTTCGTTGCTAACGGAGGTGCTGCATCTGAATGAGCATGAAGCAGCAAAATGGCTCACTAAAGATGAGTTGGATGGTGTGAAGTGGCTACCAGCAGACTTGGAGGTGATAAAAACGTTAAAGAAACAATAGCAACAATAACAAAGATGTTATAAGAATATATGGCAGCACGAAGATATTACTACTCGGATTCCATTACGTACTTTCTGTCTCGGAGAAATGACGAGATAGAGGGTGCGTTGTTGGCTTCACAGCATGTCATCTTTTCTGTGCGATTAAAGGATAATTAACAAATAATAATATGACAACAATGGCACCCAAATTTAAAATAGGCGATACAATTTATTGGTATTGCAACAAGGAGCAAAAGACACATCATGCAAATGTGAATTTTGTGAATTATGTGCATATAGGCAATTTCTATGAAGACATAAACTATGAAGTTGAGGCTGTATGTTGCGGTGAAAATAAAACATTATTTATCGATGAATTCGATGCTATGCCAACAGACTTTTAAACCCATTTTTTTTACCAATGATCTAATTATTCATTTTGTAAATAGAAAACAAGATCTTATTCCTCATCATTATTTGATATAATAACTTAAAAATTATGCCCCACCTCCTCTACAAACCCCAAGGTACCTGCTCGCAGCTGATTGATGTGACCGTTGATGACGATGGCATCATCCGGCAGGTCTTCTTTTATGGCGGTTGCCATGGGAATCTGCAAGGCATCTGCCGTTTGGTGACAGGCCAGAAGATTGACGACGTGATTAACAAACTTGATGGAATCCGTTGCGGGGATAAACCTACGTCTTGTCCCGACCAGCTCTGTCGGGCGTTGGAAAAAATGAAACAAATTTCACATATTCAAAATAACTAACCACTATGCAAGAAAACACTGAACTTTTTCAACCCCAAGAACTCCAACCGCCTTTTGAGGCTATCAAGGAAACCGATAACGAAGGTCGCGAATGGTGGAATTCACGAAAACTGGCGCGGTTGCTCGGATACCAGAAATACTGGAACTTTGAGCGGCTCATCAATAAGGTCACGCCTTTCCTGCAAAAGGATAAGGGATTGGACTTGAAGGAACATATCGTTGAGATTGAGGAGATGGCGCAATTACATAACAGCGGTTATCGCCAAGTGACATCTATTCTGTTGTCACGAACCGCTTGTCTCGCAATTGTGATGAATGCCGACCATAAAAAGCCATTGGTGAAGGCTGCTAAAGAGTATTTCACGGATAAGATGACTTCGACGGAATTGGCTACCAGCATGGAAGGTAATGTGCTGATGTATAAATCCTCAACTGGTAAGGTAAATGTTACTGTCGTGTTCAACAATGAAACGTTTTGGCTTTCGCAAAAACGGATGGCTGAATTGTTTAACGTGGCTATTTCGACCATTAATTATCACTTGTCCGAAATTGAAAAAAGCGGAGAGATGCAATTGTCCGAGTCAATTCGAAAAATTCGAATTCCTTCGGACAATTGCGACGACCAGGGTGCCATAATGTATAATTTGGATGCCATTATTGCCGTTGGTTACCGTGTGAACAGCTACGAGGCAACACAATTCCGCCGTTGGGCTACCGAGGTGTTGAAACAGTACATCATCAAAGGTTTTGTTTTGGATGACGAGCGGCTGAAAGGGAAGGATGTTTTCGGAGCCGATTATTTCGAGGAACTTTTAGAGCGCATCCGCGAAATCCGCACTTCAGAAAGGCGTTACTATCAAAAAATTACTGATATATATGCAGAATGCAGTATTGATTATGATGCACAGGCTGAAATGACACAGTTGTTCTATAAGACGGTTCAAAACATGATGCACTATGCAGTGACGCATCAAACTGCCGCTGAAATCATCTATGACCGCGCTGATGCCGAAAAACCCAACATGGGATTGATGACATGGAAAAATGCTCCCAACGGTCGGGTGGTGAAAAGTGATGTCACCGTTGCCAAGAATTACCTATCGGAGAAAGAGGTGGATTCGTTGAATCTTTTGACGACAGCTTTTCTTGACACAGCAGAGTTGAGAGCAAAAAAACATATTCTGATGAAGATGGCTGATTGGAAACAGGTTTTGGATAATTTTCTTCAGATCAGTGATTGCGATGTTTTGAAAGATGCTGGAAAGGTGTCTCATGAAGAAGCGGAAGCCAAGGCAATCAACGAATACGAAAAATTCCGTAAAATTCAGGATCGTTCTTTCCTGTCAGATTTCGACAAATTCCTTGCAAATATCAAATAGCCCCCCATGCCTGACCGTCTTACACCGGAGCAGCGTCACCGCTGCATGTCGCGGATCCGCAGCCGCAACACCAAACCGGAATTGAAGGTGCGGCGATGGCTGTGGCAGCACGGGTACCGTTACCGCCTGAATGTGAAATCGGTGCCTGGCAGCCCCGACATTGTGATGCGGCGGTATAGGACGGCGATTTTCGTTAACGGTTGTTTCTGGCACGGGCACAACGTTGTTTTCCCGGATGTAGAGACGCAGCGCGAATTCCCGGTTGTAGAGACGCAAAATTTTGCGTCTCTACACGGGAATACGTATCCGGTGGAAAATTCCGATTGTTGCAAAATTCCGAATTCAAACCGTGAATTTTGGGTGAACAAAATCCACCGTAATCAGGAACGGGACCAGCAGAATTACCGCGTTCTGTGGGAGAACGGCTGGCAGGTGATTGTGGTGTGGGAATGCCAGTTGAAACCGAAGCGGCTGGAACAGACCATGCTGCGGGTGGAGCTGCTGCTGAACGAGAACCTGCTGAGAATCTATGGATGCAAGCCGTCAGAGTATCCCATCAGTAGGGAAGGGGATGTTCCAATGGTTGCGGAGGAGCAGGTGGAATATGGGGGAAGGAGGTAGCCTGTTTTACGCAAACAGGTAATCCCTTACAATAATTCTGATGCCGAAGAAGTAGTTTGGCGTGAAATAGCGTGTTTCGCCGAGGTGAAGCCTGCAGTACTGCAGTTGCCCGAAAGGTTCCAACGCCGCCCAGTTGTTTATTTTCAGGTGTAATCCGCCTCCGGCGGTCAGTCCGAACCCGACACCGCCCAACATGGGGTCAATGTAGGTTTGTGTGATTGTGGGATCGTAATGGGCTCCGCCATAGTAGTCAATCATTGTGAAGGATTTACCTTCAACAACAAGGTCTGCATCCTCCACCTTCACGCTGTTGAGCTGGAGGGCTGTCTCAACAAACCAGCTGAAGATGTTCTCCGACTCCTCCAAATAGCGGATACCGACCTCCAAAAAACTCCGTCTTTCATTACCGATTATGGGATAGTTAAGATAATCGGCGGTCTGGTTGCCGATGACCCCTTTGTTGTAGCCGAACACTGCTGTGCCGTGTGTATGCAACTTCACCTGACCTACGGTGCCTGTCACTGAAATGGTGGGGGTGATGCGGTAGGCGAACCCCACACCGATTGCAAAACTCCAGTCATAGTGCATCCGGGCGGGAATCTCCTCCAGATGCACCCCTTTGCTGTCCAGAATAACCCCGCTGTTTTCGGCAACAAGCCGGTCAATCTCCTGTTTGAGGATGCTGTTGCCCAAAATCCGGCCGATACGTATATCGTTGTTGCCTCCGTTGTAGTAGGTGGCGTTTTTGCTGTTCCCCTTGTACATGCCGCCGTTGAAAAAGAAATCAAACCCCTTGTAGGATTGTCCGTGAATGTCCGGGGCAAGCAGGCAGCAGGCGATGGCAATAATCAGGTGTAAATGTTTCATTAGCGAATTGGTTAAAACAAAAACGCCCGATATCTATCGGACGTTTTTGTCATGTTTTATGTTCGGTTATTTGCCCAGTGTTCTGACCAGTGTCACGCTGCCGTTGAGCACGATGTCTCCGCTCTCGGACATCGGGCGCGCTTTCAGCACCCAGTAGTAGACGCCCTCTGCTGCATCGCTGCCCATAGCGGTCTTGCCGTTCCACCAGAATTCAGGTTCGTCGTAGTTGGGGCATTCCTTGTTGCCGCCCTGGACATCCTCGCAGGCACGACGCCATACCCTTTCACCCCAGCGGTTATAGATTATCATCTCTAAGAAGAGGAAGTAACCGCCGTCTTCGGATGGGGCGAAGACATCATTGATGCCGTCCCCGTTCGGTGAGAAGATGTTCGGGAACTTCAGGCTCTCCAGAATCAGAATCTGATGGGTGACAGTATCCATGCAACCGTATTCGTCGGTGATGGTCAGCGTTACATCCACATATCCTGATGTTGTGGTGTAGGCATGGGTGATATCTCCAATTGTCTGCGGGCTGGTGACGCTGTCCTTCTTGTCATCTCCGAATTCCCACAGCCATTTGACCAGTTTGCCGTTATTGGGTGTCACTGTGCTCAAATCCTTGTAGTAGGCGGTGGCTCGGGCGGCAATTCCGTTGACGGCATCGGTAAGGTCTGTTCCGTCCTCATCAGCCATGGAGAAGTCGGCCACAGGAGGAATCCATGCATTGATCATCACAGTGTCGTAATAGGTCTTGACGCAGTTTTCAGGGGAGAAGGTCACCTTCATCTCATACGGATATACACCTGTAAGGTCGAAATGGCGCTGGATCGGGTTTCCGCTTCCGGTGACGCCGTCGCTGAATGTCCAGTCAAACTGCACCTCTTCGCCGTTAAGGTTGTTGGCGGTGAAGTCCACATCAAGTTCCACACATGCGGAGGTGTCCCCATGGGTGAAGTAGATGTCCGGGAATTCCATCACCTTAATCTGCCGCGTGGTCGATTTGTAGCAGGTCTTGGCCTTTGCCCACAGGTTTACATTGTAGGTGCCTGCCGAATCATATTGGGTTGTACCGTCAAAGTTGGTTGAATCGAATGTGTTGTTGCCGAACGACCAGTACAACGAGTCAGGTACGACCAGATAATGCGGATTCAGATTGTCATGCAGACTGTCGGTCAGGTTCTTGAATGTTACAGGCACTCCTTTGCAGTAGAGGTCCTTGATTTCGAACCACGGGTTGAGGTCGATGACCCACACAGTGTCGGGACTGACGAATGCACGTTTGCAGTTCACTTTCTGGACTGTTCCGTTGGAATCCTTATAGGTGACCCATTTCGACAGCTGGATGACAGGCACGAAGAAACCGGCCTTCTGGTAGGTGTGACGTAACGGCATCTGCATACCGGTGGGCGTTGAAATAACCCTTCTGTTACCGTCTCCAGGGTACAGGATCAGTGTGTCAGCATTGGTGACCCTGAATTTGAACTGTACGGCAAATGGGGCGCATCCGGAAAGGGTGTCCATGCTCATCTCACCGTAAGGACCGTCCACCTGTACGTACTTTGCCTTGAAGTTTGTGTCGGTGCAGCCGTAGTCGTCGGTCACAACCAGTGTCACATCAAATTTACCGGCGTAGGTATAGATGTGGGTGGGGTTCTGCAATGTGGAATAGGCGGTGTCCAGTTTGTCCTCAAGGAACCATTCCCATTTTTCAATGTTGGTCACACCGTATGATGTGCTCACGTAGGATTGGTCTACAAACGGAGCCTGCAGTTCGGGACATGCGGCTATATGGTTCGGTGATGTGAACTCGGCCATCGGTTTGCGGATAAGGATGGAGTCAATGTAAACGCTGGTGCATCCGCTGACAGTGTCGGTCACAATCAGCTTGATGGTGACAAAGCGTGTCGAATCCACGTCGAATGAGGCAACCGCGTTCTTTGAATATTGCCTACGTTTGGTGTTGTACAGCATCTTTCCGTAGTTGAAATCCCATTCATAACTCAGAGTACGTGAGGTGGGGTAGGTGCTGACATTGCTTCGGAATGCCACCTGCGTCTTGTTACACGCCTCCTGCTTGCCGCTGGTCAGTGTCCAGGTCGCATTGATGGACGAAATGGAAATCTTCTTTTGGAAGGTCTTTGTACTGTCGCAGTTCTTTTCGTTTGTCACTTTCAGAGAGACATCGAAGGTTCCACCTGCGTTGTAGATGAAGAACGGATCTTTCGCCGTGTCTGTCCGTCCTCCGGAACTCCAGAGGTATTTGATGATTTCGTAATCCTCAAACGGCTCCTCGGTGTAGCTGGCGTCAAAGAACTGGATTGAGTCTCCGGAGCAACCCTTGTTCGGCACCGTCACGTTCGGGATACTTCTCGGGTTGATGACCAGACGCAGGGTGTCCAAACGGTTCTCCATCGGAGGAGGAGTCGGCCATGTGAGGGTGTCAAGCACGTACTTGGTGTCAGCCAGTCCCACATATACACCTCCGGAGCCGCAGCCCAACTGGCAGGTGTCTATTAAATATATGTAGTAGATGCCATATTCGTCAAACTTATGCCGGTATGGGTGCGACAAGTTTAGTATGTGTATCTCCCCGTTGGGCATCGTATCCAATTTATGTGTGAAATTGGGGAATCTGCTCTGCAGCGGAACTACAGTGTTCCTGATGCTGTCCACTATGGTGACACCCCAGAAAATCAACTGGGTGTTGCTGGTTGTGGAGTCCCAAAGCAGCACCTGGTCCTTCTGGCAGAGCTCCTTCATGGTGGTGGAGTCGGTGTTGGTGGCCACAAGATTCATCTTTGCCACAGAAATGTAGATGTCCTGTGTCGCTGAGTCCTCGCAGTAGCCGCATGGGTTGAAGTTGGCGCTGGTGGAGTCGGTGTCGTTGTTGTACACCCAAAGCCGGATAATCACGCCTGTGTTGTAGGCACTGTATTGTTCGTGCCCTTTCAAAGGATAGGCGCGGTAAAGGTATGGGCCGTCTCCGTAGTAGTGTGTTGGGTTTTGGCTCATAGCGGTGTCACCTGCCCACCATGTGCCGTCCTTCGCCAGACTGTCATTTCCAAAATGCCATATCCAGCCGCACGGTCCCTTACTGCCGTCCACGCATGTTATGGTGGGGTAGTCGCAGTAGTATGGCGGTTGCTGTGTCATCGGGTTGGGCATCGGGTATTGGATCTTGGCCACAGGCGGGCAGATGTATCCGATGTTGCTGGTGTCCGGTCCCGATCCTGTGCATTGGTTGTGGCTGGGTGAGAGTGACCATGCCACAGGTCCGATCGAACCGAACGATTTTCCGCTCAATGTTGTCTTCTTGCCGTTCCCGATCGGGTTCCCCATCGGGTCAAGCCAGCTCCAGGAGTTTGCGTAGCATCCGGCGCATGGGATGGTGTCAAACCCGACAAACTTTCCTCCACGGAACACAGAGTCGAGGCACATGGAGTCCAAAGCTTCAACTTGGATTTGGAAGTCGTTGATACATTTGGTTCCCGGGTCGGTGAATTTCCATACGTTCAGCGGTTTCATACCAACCGGAATGTTCTGGATGAAGACGTAGAAGGTACATCCCTGCTCGTTGGTCATTTTCAGATAGACCTGGAAAATGCCGGTGTCCTTGTACACATGCTGGCCCACCATGGTGTCCTTGGTGTCGGTTGTGTCAGTGCCGTCGCCCCAAATCCATGCGTAGTTGGTGATGGGGGAGGAGGTGACCAGTGAGTCAGGTATGGAATAGACGGCCACTTCATGCGGGGCGCATCCTCCAGGAGGCATTGGCGGTGCAGGGTTCAACATGGCGCCCACCGTCTTGATGGGATAGATGTCAATCTGCTGTTTGATGGGTTTCAGCACGCAGCCGTAGGGAGTGGTGATGTAGGCCGTCGCGACCCATTTGCCAAAGGCACCGTAGGAATGGGTGACAGAGTCGCCCTTCATGTTGGCACCGTCGCCGAAGTTCCATACAGTGCTGCCGAGCCCAAGGTCGTAAACACCGCTGTCATATTTTGTGCGGTTGATGAATATGATGCTTGCCGCAGGGTTGCAATGGTCGGTGTCCCGTACCTCAATGGCACCCTCAATCTCATCAAACACCCAGATGAAGTCCTTGATGCAGGTGGTGTCGCTGCAGCCGAGGGTGGAGGTGGTGGACATGCAGATGGAATATTTTCCCTTCTCCTTGAATTCCGGGGTGAAGATGCTACCCATCGCTTCCGAAACCAGTTCGTCGTTCTCGTCATAGATTTTCCAGCTGTAACGCGTGCCGCCCTTTCCGGTGAAGGTGGTCTTGCCCGGTACCGAGCAGACAACGGTGTCGGTCACGCTGAATTCCGCCTTGAACAGGTTGATGGAAATGTAGCTGGGCTTTTTAATGCTGTCCGCACATCCGTTGGTGCCGACCACCACGAGCATGATGTCATGGTCTCCGTATCCGAAGGTTTCGGAGGGATTGTTGCCGGTGCCGGTCTTTCCGTCATCAAAGTCCCAGTAGAGCGAAGCGATGTTTCCTGTCGAGGTGTTCGTGAAGGAGACCTGTTTGGTCGCGCTCGGATCCTTGATACAGAAAATGGAATCACTGGAGGTGAAGTTTGCTTTCGGCTTGACTTTCACATAGATGGTCTTGCTTACCGAGTCCACTGATGTGCAGCCGAGCGTGTCCGTCACCCTGAGTACAGGCCTGTAGGTGCCTGAATTGGCATAGGCATGTGAGGGCTTGGAACTGGTGCTCATTCCACCATCCTTGAAATCCCACAGGATGCTCTGGACACTTCCCGGGTTGGATACGGTTTCCGAGAATTTGACCAGCTCTCCCGGACAGACAGAGTCCGGTGCGGCTGTGAAACTGATTTGTGGCCCTGCGGACACCTTGATCAGGTTGTTGATTGTCGTGTCCTTTTCAGTGTTGTCCGAAAACTTCACCTTCAGTTTGATGGAGAATGTACCCGCACTGTAGAAGGTGTGCGAAGGGTCCATAACGTTGCTCTTCGGAGTTCCGTCCCCGAAATCCCATTCCTGAAAAATCACATTCGGAGATGTGCAGGTGAAGTCCACAATCAACGGGACGCAGCCCACTTTTGAACTTACTTTAAATGTAACGGCTTGTCCATGGACAAAGTTTCCGATGCATAGCAGCAGGCTGATAAATAATAATCGCTTCATACTGTTTAATTTTATGTTAGTTGAATGCTTTTTCTGCTTTTATTATTATTGTAGACGTAGGATTGCTCCAAAACGCTACCTGTTTTTGTTACTTTTTTTTATTATTTTTCCGGTGTCACATTTTTGTTCTTCAATACCACATCATGGGCTCCTCCCTCTATTATGCTGACGGAGGATACCAAGGTCAGTTTGGCTTTCTGCTGGAATTCAGGAATTGTCAGGGCACCGCAGTTGCACATGGTGGAGCGCACCTTGCTCAGCGTTATCCCGACATTGTCGTGCAGGCTGCCGGCGTATGGCACGTATGAGTCAACCCCCTCCTCAAATGAGAGCTTGGCGCTGCCGCCCAGGTCGTAGCGCTGCCAGTTGCGGGCGCGTGCGGAGCCTTCGCCCCAATATTCCTTCATGTAGCTGCCGTTGATGATAACCTTGTTGGTCGGGCTTTCGTCAAAGCGGGAGAAATAGCGTCCCAGCATGCAGAAGTCGCTGCCCATGGCCAGCGCAAGGGTCACATGGTAGTCATGCACGATGCCTCCGTCGGAGCAGATGGGTACGTATATTCCCGTCTCCTTGAAATAGGCGTCACGTGCCTTGGCCACCTCGATGACCGCAGTGGCCTGACCGCGGCCTATACCCTTGGTCTCCCTTGTAATGCAGATGGAGCCTCCGCCTATGCCAACTTTCACGAAATCGGCGCCAGCTTCTGCCAAAAAGCGGAAACCGTCCGCATCAACCACGTTGCCGGCTCCGATTTTGACATCATCCCCATATTTTTCACGGACAAATTCTATGGTCTTCTTCTGCCACTCGGAGTAGCCCTCGGATGAGTCGATGCAGAGGATGTCTGCGCCGGCCTCCACAAGTGCGGGGATGCGCTGCTCATAGTCGCGTGTGTTCACGCCCGCACCCACCATGTAGCGCTTGTGGCTGTCAAGCAGCTCCAGCGGGCACTCCTGATGCGATTCGTAGTCCTTGCGGAACACGAAGGCCACCAGATGCTTCTCCTTGTCCAGAATGGGAAGCGTGTTAAGTTTGTGCTTCCAGATTATATCGTTGGCTTCGGAAAGGGTCACACCCTCCTCCGCATAGATGATCTGCTCGATTGGGGTCATGAAGTCGGAGACAGGGGTTGCCGGATCCATGTGGTTCACACGATAGTCGCGGCTGGTGACAATGCCGATAAGCTTGCCGTTCGCGGTGCCGTCGTCGGTAATTGCGACGGTGGAGTGTCCGGTCCTTCTCTCCAAACTGATGATGTCGTTCAGGGTGTGGTTGGGGCGGAGGTTTGAGTCACTGCTGACAAAACCCGCCTTGTGGTTCTTTACGCGGCGCACCATCTCCGCCTGGCTTTCGATGCTTTGTGAGACAAAAATAAAGGAAATACCGCCCTCTTTGGCCAGGGCGACCGCCATTTTGTCATCCGAAACGGACTGCATTATGGCGGAAACCAATGGAATATTCATTGTAATGGCCGGTTTCTCCCCTTTTTTGAATTTTGTGATTGGGGTCTGCAGGCTGGCGTTAGCCGGTATGCACTGGGCGGAAGAATAGCCCGGAACAAGTAAATATTCACTGAATGTGTGAGATACCTCGTCGTAGAAATATGCCATGATGCGTCTCCTTAACCTTGTGCAATATAATTATCCTAATTTATCTATTCAAGATACAAAAGTAAAAAGAATTCCAATATGCACCCACGGCTTTTTAAAATTTTTTTTCACTTTTTTTTGTGCATCTTTTCATTTCCGACACAACATTTTCCTTTCTTTTCCGTTATCACCCGTACATCATCAGAAAAAACAATGGGTAAAAACATACGGATCGGATGGCTGTTGTGCGGGTTCTGGCTGCTGGCCGGCACCCTCTGCGCCCAGTCGCTGCAATGGGACATGGTTGCGGTCGGGGATTCCGGCTGCGTGACGTTAGGCTGGTTCTGGAGGAGCGCCCCCGCTTCCGGGAACAGCTGTGTGCTTTACTATGCCGCCCGGCGGGAGGGCCCCTATGCGCCGGTGGACACGCTGGCTGCCTCCGCCACAGGCACCACCCACCGCAAGGCTGGTGCCGCTGCCGGTGCAAGGCACTATTACCTTGCTGCCGGCGGCTGGCGTTCCGACACAATCACCACGCTGTACATGGGGATGGAAAACATTGGCGGCGGCGTGGCGAACCTCGCCTGGAACAATCCGCTCCAGCATATCAACAACAGTCTGCTTTACAAACTGTACCGTCGGGGCGTCGGAAAGGATTCGGTTGTCAGCACCACTGCCAATTCCTATCGGGATACGGTTACGGTGTGCGGCGACACGCTGGAATATGTGCTGGCCGTGGAGCTGCTGTTGGCGCATCCCGGCCCGAGGCCCGGGTATTCCCCCTCCCTGAAATTCGTCTCTCCCGTCTGCCGGGACTACTTTTCGGATTTCACGGCACCCGACACGGCCCGGCTGGACAGCGTGAGCCTGGTGCCGGAGCGGAACCGTTGTGAGATGGGCTGGCAGCCCTCCAAGTCAAAGGATGTGTTCGGATACATTGTATATATTTATGAGGATGGGATCTGGAAGGTGATGGACACGCTGCACGGGGCGTCGAACACCTTTTATGCGGACACGCTCCATGCCGACGGCAGTGTGCATGAGTACCGTATCGCCTCCCTGGACACCTGCCGGAACGCCAGTCCGTTGGGCGAAATCCACCATACCATGGTGTTGTCGGCCGCACCGAACAAGTGCGACAGTGTTGTCAGTCTGTCATGGAACGCCTATGCGCACATGCCGGGAGGTGCCGCCTCTTTCGAGGTCTTTGCGCGTAGCGGGAAGGATGGTTTCCAGTGCATAGGATCCGGAGGTAAAGGCTACTCGTTCCGGTGTGAAGGTCTTGATGTGATGCGCCCGTATACTTTTTATGTGCGTGTTTGGAACGCGGACAGAACCATTTCGGCCACCTCATCCATGGTGGAGGTCGATTTCCACCGTAAGCCGGGTCATGGGACGGCATACATCCGCTCGGTTAGTGTTTCGGAAGACAATGAATTGGAAATTATGGCATTCGTTAATGATACGGTGGATTACAGGCACCTGATACTGCAACGTCTTTCATCTCATTCCGGTCCGGTTGTCTGGGCTGACACGCTGCAAAAAAATGGTGACACCTACCGTTGGCGGCAGTCAGGATTGGATGTTACTGCATTCCATTATTACAGGCTCCAGCTGACCGACGAATGCGACTTCCCTTTCTTCGCCACGCCGGAAGTGTCGAATCTGGTTCTGTCGCTGGAAGAGGCGTCGATGGATGAGAACCGCCTCTCGTGGAGCAGCTATGACGGTTTCGGACGTCAGCCCGACAGCTACAGGTTGTTCCGATCTTCGGCATCGCAATCCGCTTTCAGCCTCCTGGACGAGTTGCAGCCGTCAACGCTCCGCTATTCCGATCCGCTTGCCGGGCTTTCTGCGGAAGAATTCCTTTACCGCGTTTCGGCTACCGGCGGTCATGCGGAACTGCCGTTCCAGGAGGAATGCTTTTCCAATACAGTCTCCGTAAGCCAGCAGCCTACAGCCTATATACCCAACAGTTTTATCCCCGAAAGTGAGATTGTTGAAAACCGGGTGTTCAAGCCTGTGCTCCAATATGTGGATGAGGAGGGGTATTTGCTGACCATCTTTGACCGCTGGGGTCAGGTCGTCTTCGAGACCAACCGGCCGGATGAGGGCTGGGACGGCACCATTAAGGGGCTGCCTGCAAGGATGGGCGTGTATGTCTACCAGCTGACATACCGCCTGAATGATAAGAAATCTACAACCCGAAGGGGAATGGTAAATCTGATTCGTTAATTGTTGATATGAAGAGGAGTAGTGTCTTTTATGTAATGATTTTGTCGTGCCTGACGCTGTCGCTCAAGGCACAGTCTGATATCGCTGTCGGACAGTGGAAAACATATTTTTCGTATTCGGAGAGTATCGATTTGTTGCAGGCGGAGGGTGAGATTGTGGTGGCCACACCCAACACACTCTATGTCCTTACGCTGTCGGACGGGCTTTGTAGCAGGGTAGGGGTGACCGAAGGTCTTTCCGATGTCGGCGTCTCGCACATCCATTGGAATGAGAAGACCAAATCGGTTCTGGTCTGCTATTCCAATTCCAACATCGACATTTATGACGGGAGCGGCGTGTTCAATATCCGCGATCTGTATGAAAAACAGATTTCCGGTGACAAAAACATCTACCAGGCTTGTGTCTCCGGCACTTTGGCATATCTGGCCTGCGGTTTCGGAGTGATGGTGGTGGATATGGCCAACCGCTATGTGCGTGAAAGCTGGTTTTTCCAGCAGGACGGCCGCACCCTGGCTGTGAAGGATGTGGCTGTCAAGGGGGATACCGTATGGGCGGCAACCGCTGAGGGAATATACTACAATACATTTGGGAACCGCCGTATAGCCCAGTTCTCCACTTGGGTGAAGATGAAAGGGCAGGGACTGCCCGATTCCATGGATGCGAACAGGCTGGCTGTGTATGACAATGCGCTCTATGCCTTGCGTGGCGCTTCGGTGGAGCAGGACACGGTGTGGGAATCTGACAGCACATACCATTTGGATGTTGTCCCCCGCCAGAATTCCATCTATGTTTACAGTCACGGACGTTGGCGTCTCGATTCAATTTTCGGATTTGAGGAGGTCAGGAACCTTGCGGTTTCAAATGGCTGTCTGATGGTCACATATTGGAACAAGGCGGTCGCATACCGCAGCCTTGAAAACGGCTCTTTGGCGGCTGTGGGCGCTTTCGGCTCCCCGCATCCCTGCAATTCCATTTACGGTGATGACGGATACCTTTGGATTGCTGACAAGGAGAAGGGGCTTGTGCGGCAGCTTTGGACTGATGAGCCTGCCTACTATACGCCGGAAGGTCCGATTACGGATGGTGTGTGGGCCATGGCTGCCAACCATTCCACGCTTGCGGTGCTGCATAATCCGCCCCATAGCGGCTGGACCCCAAGTTGGTCGCATATCCTGCTGAGCATTTATAATGACAGGCGATGGACCAACTCCTATGTGGATATCTCATACCGCGATGCAATGGATGTGCTGCTGCCCACCTCCGACCCTACGGAATGCTATGTCAGCTCCTATCTGCATGGTGTTCTGCATCTGAAGGATGGTGCGGTCAGGCAGGTGTACGATTCCTCCAACAGTACGCTCAAACCCTATTACGGACAGTTGCGTTGCGGCCGTATGGATATGGATTCCAACGGTAATCTTTGGGTGCTTAACCCCATGTCCCCGAATCCGTTGTCCGTGCGGACACCCAAGGGCGAATGGTATGCTTTTGATGCCGGTGCCGCCTCCGGAACCGTGGTCGGCAGTATTCTGGTGGACAGCAGGGGCTGGGTCTGGATGACGGGCAGCCGTGAAACAATTCTGATGATTCTGAACACCAACGGCACCCTTTCCAACACGGCTGATGACCAGTTGGTGCAGCTTAACACCTCCCTGACGGAGGAGACGGGCGCATTCACCTATATCCATACTTTGGTTGAGGATAAGAACGGGCAGATTTGGCTTGGCACGGACCGTGGCATTAAGATTTATTATTCCCCCTCGCGGCTGATGGCCTATCCCTCCACGCTGCCTTATGCACCCCGTGTGACTATGGACAGCCTGGTCGAGCTGCTGCTCTATCATGAGGCTGTCACCTGCATCTGTGTTGACCAGGGAAACCGTAAGTGGGTCGGGACCGACAACGCCGGCCTCTTCCTTTTGTCCGAGGATGGGGAGACGGAACTTCTGCATTTTACCAAGGAGAACAGCCCTTTAATATCCAATAATATACGTTCTGTATCAATTATTGGCGGCACTGGCGAGGTCTTTGTCGGGACCGATTGCGGGCTGGAGTCGTTCCGCTACACTGCGACCGATCCGGAGGAGGATTACTCCCAGCTCAAGGTGTTTCCGAACCCTGTCCGGGAAGATTATGACGGATATATAAGTATCAGCGGCCTGGTGGACGATTCCGAGGTGAAGATAACCGACACAAAGGGCGGTCTGGTTTACCGTACCCGTTCAAACGGCGGCACGGCTGTTTGGGACGGACGTAGGTTTGACGGCACGCGTGCCGCCACCGGGGTCTATTTTGTGCATGCAACCGACCAGTATGGGCAGTTAAAGGGAAAAGGGAAAATTTTGTTCATAAAATAATTAACTATTCATATATCATAAATTATTATGAAGACCAGGACAGAGAGTGATTCCATAGGGACGGTTGAAGTGCCTTCGGAAAAATATTGGGGGGCGCAAACCCAGCGTTCGCTGCAGAATTTCCAGATAGGGGATGTCAGAATGCCGATGGCTGTCATACGCCAGCTTGCCGTCATAAAGAAGGCGGCCGCCTGTGCCAATTGTGATGCTGGTGTGCTCTCTGCTGAAAAAAGGGATTTGATTGTGCGGGTGTGTGACGAAATCCTCACCGGCTTCTTGGACAGTCATTTTCCACTGGTGGTCTGGCAGACCGGTTCCGGCACGCAGACAAACATGAATGTTAACGAGGTTATCGCCAACCGTGCGGAGTCAATCCGCGGCGGCATTCCCGGAATGGACCGTCTGCTCTCCCCGAACGACGATGTTAACAAGTCCCAGTCCACCAACGATGTCTTCCCCTCAGCCATGCGTATGGCTGCTGCGGCCTGTCTTATAGACCATACGCTCCCCGCGCTGGAATCACTTCAGCAGGTGCTGCAGAGCAAGGCCGATTCCTTTCACGATGTGATAAAAATCGGGCGCACCCACACGCAGGACGCCACTCCGCTGCGGCTTGGAGACGAATTTTCAGGATATGCCGCGCAGGTTGCCTGCGGGATACGTGCTTTGCGAAACACGCTTCCACACCTGATGGAGCTGCCAATCGGCGGCACTGCGGTCGGCACGGGGCTGAACACACCTGAAGGATATGACCGCCAATGTGTGGAATTTATCAACCGTTTTACCGGTAAAAAATTCACATTGGCCTTTAACAAGTTCGAGGCAATGTCGTCTCACGATGCGGTTGTGGAGACATCCGGGGCGTTGAAACAGTTGGCCGTCAGTCTGATGAAAATAGCCAACGATCTGCGTCTCTCCGCTTCGGGACCGCGCTGCGGCATAGGTGAGCTGCTGCTGCCGCAGAACGAGCCGGGCTCATCCATCATGCCGGGCAAGGTCAATCCCACCCAATGTGAGGCAATGACAATGGTCTGCGCCCAGATTATCGGTAACGACGCCACCATAGCGGTGGCAGGCATGCAGGGACATTGGCAGCTTAACGTCTTCATGCCTGTGATTGCCTATAACATACTGCAATCAGCCCAACTGTTGGGGGATGTGTGCGGCTCGTTCGAAAAGAATTGCGTTGCCGGCATTGTTCCCAATGAGGATAAAATCCGCGAAAACCTCACATCATCATTGATGCTGGTGACGGCGTTGAGCCCCCATATCGGGTACCATCGCTCTGCGGAGATAGCGCGCCATGCCTATGACCGGAACCTGAGCCTGAAGGCGGCTGCTTTGGAGCTCGGATATGTCAGCGAGGCGGAGTTTGACTCTTGGGTGAGTCCGGAAAAAATGGTTGGCAGGTAAATCTCTTCTGCCACTTTGTCACTTTGGCGCCCTTGGCAAAGAAATTGCTATGCCGAGTGCGTCTGATTGAAAACAGTAATGCATATTATGGAAGAGGAAGAGTTGAAAACAGTTTCCGAACCTGAGGAGGGCGAGGAGAAACAGCAAGTTGAGGAACAGGATACTGAAAAGGATGAGCCGCTGAAAAGGGAGCATGGCCGGAAAAACCGCAATGCCAGGAAACTGGATGCCCTGCATCAGGAAAACGAAAAGCTTTCCCAGGAAAAGGCGGAGATTCATGACAAATACATCCGGCTCTATTCCGAGTTTGACAACTATAGGCGCAGAACCCAGAAGGAGAAGCTTGACATTATCAAAAACGCCTCCGAAAAAATCATTGTCGGATTGCTTCCGGTGTTAGATGACATGGAGCGTGCCTTGAAATTTGAGGCGGCAGGGCAGGATGGGCCTTCCGATTCTGAAAAGGAGGGAATTTCCCTGATTTATCAAAAAATGATGAATTTCTTGAAACAGCAGGGCTTGGAGGAAATCCATGCTGTCGGGGAGCCGTTTGATGTCGATCTGCACGAGGCGGTGACCACCATGCCTGCTCCCTCGGAAGAGGAAAAGGGCAAGGTTCTGGATGAGATCCAGAAAGGCTATCGTTTGAACGACAAAGTTATCCGCTTTTCAAAAGTGGTGATTTACCAATAAAGGGAAGGGGCGGATATGGAGAAGAGAGATTATTACGAGGTGCTGGGCGTTCCGAAAAACGCTGACGCACAAACAATCAAGAAGGCATATCGGCAGAAGGCGATCCAGTACCATCCTGATAAGAATCCGGGTGACAAGGAGGCCGAGGAGAAATTCAAGGAGGCTGCGGAGGCCTATGAGGTTCTGAGCAATCCTGAAAAGCGTGAGCAGTATGACCGGTTCGGCCATGCCGGTGTCGGCGGTGCTGCGGGCGGCGGCTTCCAGGGGTTTGACATGGGGGACATTTTCTCACATTTCGGCGACCTGTTCGAGGAGTTCGGCATCGGCGGCTTTTCGCGCGGCGGACGGAGCCGTGGCGGCCATGCGGTGCAGAGGGGCACCAACCTTCGTGTAAAGGTGAAACTTACCTTGGAGGAGATTGCCAAAGGTGTTGAAAAAAACATCAAGGTGCAGAAATATGTGCCGTGTCCGAAGTGCGGCAGCACCGGCGCGAAATCGCCGGATGCGGTTAAGACATGCCCCACCTGCCATGGCAGCGGATATACTGTGCGTATGCAGCAGTCCCTGTTCGGTGCGATGCAGATGCAGAGCGAGTGCGGACATTGCCACGGTACCGGCAAGGTCATTACTGACAAATGTCCGAACTGTAACGGCAATGGTGTCGTGCGCGGCGAGGAGGTGATAACCCTAAAGATACCGGCCGGCGTTTCGGACGGGATGCAGCTGAGCATGAACGGCAAGGGCAATGCGGCTCCCAACAAGGGCATCCCTGGTGACCTCTATGTGCTTATAGAGGAGGAGAAGCATCCGCTGTTTGAGCGTGACGGCAACAACCTGTACTTGGAATATGACATCAGTTTTCCACAGGCCGTGCTGGGTGCAACAGTGGAAATCCCCACCATAGACGGCAAGGCCCGGATAAAGATTTCACCGGGCACGCAGTCCGGCACACTGCTCCGGCTCAACGGAAAGGGGCTGCCCGGTTTGCGCAGCTATCAGCGTGGCGATTTGATTGTCAATATTAATGTATGGGTTCCAAAGAATTTGGACAAGGAGCAGAAGCAGCAGGTTGAACAGTGGCTTTCTGCGCCTGAGTTCGCACCCAAGAATGAGCGTCGGACGTCGTTTTTCGAGCGTGTGAAGCAGTTCTTCAACTGACAGGGAGCCCTCTTTTGGATTCACAGCAGAGTGTTAAAAAGTGCCGGACTTTTTTTGAAAGCCATCGGCACTTTTTTGTTACTTTTGCAAAATTATAATGTATATCTTAAATTTAAAACAAGTTTGATCTTAAAATGAAAATGTATTTTTTCCGTAAGGGATTGAAGTCATTGGGCCGCTCTGTGCGCGGTGTTCTGGCGTGTGGTCTGATGATGGCCGGAATCTGGCAGGCTTCTGCCGCCGGTGTGGATTTGCAACGCAGTGACATTACTGTCTATGGCAAGGATTCCATCTCCATTTGTGAAAACGCCCTTCCGTTGAAGTATGGCGACACAACCTTTTTCCCTGGTACAAAAAGCGGTGTCTACAATGTCCGTTTTGTTACAGGACAGAACAGCGACAGCATTGTCCGTCTCACCCTGCGGGTGATGGCCTCCTACAAAGTTTACGACACCCTGAAACTTTGCCAGAGTGACCTTCCGTTCCTTTATGGATCAACGGTCATCAGTGCGACGACACCGGTCGGAACCCATGCGCGGATACTCTACATGAAGACGGTGGAGGGTTGCGACAGCGTCATTTTCCTGCAACTGCAGGTCTTTGCATCCTATTCCAAGGAGGTGCAGCTGGCGGTGTGTGAAAATGAATTCCCCTTCCGTTTCGGCGGGCGTGAGATAACAACTGCGGGCAAATATGCCATTCCGTTGCAGAGCAAGGACGGTTGTGACAGCACCATACGGCTGGAGGTGAAGACCAAACCGACATACCGGAGGAATGACACGGTCCGGATTTGTGAGAGCCAGCTTCCATATCTCTATAGCGGCAAATGGTATACGGACGGTGGGGATTACCTTGTCCAGAACATTTCCGTGCAGGGATGTGACAGCCTTACCTTCCTGGCACTGCGTGTGTACCAGTATCCTGTCGTGAAGGATACCCTGCATCTGTGCCAGAGCGCATTCCCTTACCGTTACGGCACCACTCTTATCATGGATAAAGGCGATTATGATGTGAAATTGCGTTCCAAGGAGGGCTGCGACAGTCTGGTTAAACTGACGGTGGTTGCGGAACAGAGCTACAGGGTGCCGCTCTACCTGCATTTGTGCACGAATGACCTGCCGTATGAATACGGTGACCGCAAGATTGTGGACACGGGCCATTATGTTGTGAACCTGCAAAGCATCTACAATTGTGACAGTGTTGTTGACCTGCATGTGACAATAGGACATCCGAATTTCACCTCCTTTGTCGATACAATCTGCTGGGGCGAGACGTACAACAGGCGCGGATATAACATCCCATTCTCCCCGTTCAACGAATATTTTATCATAAACGGACGCAAACCGGCCGCCAACACTGAGGGCTGCGACAGCAACTTCACCATCACTGTCAGGATTATGCCGGTATATGAGCAGAACGACTCTTTGCTGATTTGTGATGGCGACCTGCCGATTACACGCCACGGAATGGTATTTATGGCTGCAGGTAACCACAGGGTGAGGTTGCAGACCATACATGGTTGTGACAGTATCATCAATTTCTGCCTGCAGACAACCCAGACCTACCATTTCACCCGTACGGAGCATTTCTGCGCCGGTACTGTCTATAAGGTGGGTGATTCCTCTTTCAATAAGGCTGGCCGTTATCATGTGGCAATGCGTACAAAGGGCGGATGCGACTCGATTGTTGACCTGACGCTCATCATGGATGACCGTGCTCCCTACACTCCGGGACAAATCTATACAAAGAAGGATTTGTACGAGACAGACAAGCACACCTTCTGGATCAGCAGTGTGCCGAACGCCTCCTTCTACCGTTGGGCATATACCAACCAGAACTGGCTGCCAATCGGCTCCACCAACGACTATGTGTTCGCTCTCCGTAATCTGTTGGACGGCGATACCGGTACGGTCTCCGTGATGGCCGGAAACGCTTGCGGGCTTTCCAGTGTTTCGAGGATTAAGGTGCAGGTCACGGCGTTGTCGGAGGCGGAAAACGATCACAACATCCGTGTCTATCCTAATCCTGCCAACGAGAAGACGGTGTTGGATCTGGACGGCATGGCTGCAAGTGCTGTGGAGCTGCGCGACATGTCAGGCCGTCTGCTGCTTGTGCTTCCGGTCACGGACAGCAGGGTGGAGATTCCGTTACAGAGCTACAGTGCGGGCTACTACATTATCCGCATCACGGAGGGTCGTAGCGTGCTGAAGACGCTCCCGCTGATCAAACAATAGTGGCACAGCCCGCTGTAAAAATAAAAAAATAGGGACGCCAAATGGCGTCCCTATTTTTTATATAATGGTTCCGTAAATTTAGACAGCAGTCATAAACAAAAAAACAAGTGCGTATTTCCGCCGCATGGCGGAAAAAAATCATTTCTCTCCCGCCTCACCCTTCGGCAGTCCCTTCCCGTTCCTGTATTCCATCGGCGTCTGGCCGGTGTGCTTCTTGAAGAAAGTGCCGAACTGTGCGGCGTTGTGGAATCCGAGCATTTTCACATCCCCTTGATCTCCTCCATGGGAATCCCCGTGGATTGGGCAATCTGCTCCGCCGGAATTCCCAGCTGTTTCATTTTTGCGGCTGCCTCCTTCAAGCCTTCTGCACGGCCTTTCTCCAGACCTTCCTGCAGTCCTTCGGCATGTCCTTTCTTGAAACCTCTCTTTTCGCCTTTTATTTCGCCCTTCCTTTCTCCCTTCCGTTCGCGCGTTGTGAGCACATCCTCCTCATAGACCTTGTCGTCAAGATACCTTTCGTAGACGCGCTGCTCCTGTGGCGACATTTTCAGGAAGTCGAGCCTCCGCTTGGCCTCCTGCAGGCCTGGCGTGGTGGTGTCGGGGCGGATGCGCCCGCTCTTCAGGTATTCCATCCACTCCTCCATGGGGTTCTCCGGCTCCTTGTTGAAGGATTTTAGCCGCAGGATGTAGTATTCAGGGAAGACGTTCTCGGGGGAGAGCAGCCTGATGCCGTTGCGCTCCTTCTCGGTTATCTCCAGCCGGTCGCCGGTGTTCACGCCCCTGAACTTGGTCTGGCCGTGGTAGAGGTAGTCGCTGCCCTTCCCAAGGTCGAAGTAGACGATGTTGATG